>NZ_JBYVYM010000022.1:0-119796 GCF_058148225.1 Pseudomonas sp. DF5 | reverse complement strand
TGACTGACCTGTAAACACCATATCCCTAAAACCAGACACAAAAAAAACGCCATCCCGAGGGATGGCGTTTTTCATGGAGCGCTTACCGATTACTCAGGCTTGCGACGACCGAAGCCCGGACGCTGGCCCGAACCGGCGGGTGCGCCGCGGCGCTTGCCCGATGGTGCGTCCTTGTCGACCAGAACGATGCCTGGGCGTTTCTTCGGCGCCGGCTTGGCCGGGCGCTTGGTGTCGGCCGGGCGGTCTGCCACCGGCGTACCACGGCCGGCAGGCGCACCGCGATCGCTACGACCACCGGACGGAGCGCCACGGCCTTCGCCGCGCTCAGTACGACCGTTGGCCGGACGTGGCGTGCGTGGACCGCGCTCGCCGTCCTGGCGCGGCGCTGGCTTGCGGGCCGGGCGCTCGCCTTCGATCTGCGGCTCGCGAGATGGACGCGGGCCGGCAGCTGGAGCGCCAGCGGCTGGACGCAAGGTCCGTACGCGCTCGGTCTTGCCCACCGGGCGGGACGATTTGCGCTGCATACGCTCGAGCTTGTCTTTGCTCTTGGCGTTCATTTGCGGCATCGCCACCGGCGTCAGGCCGACTTCAGCACTCAGAATGTCGACTTCCTGCTGGCTCATTTCGCGCCAGCGACCCATCGGCAGGTCGGAGTTGAGGAACACCGGACCGAAACGCACGCGCTTCAGACGGCTGACCACCAGGCCCTGGGATTCCCACAGACGACGAACTTCGCGGTTACGACCTTCCATCACCACGCAGTGGTACCAGTGGTTGAAACCTTCGCCACCTGGTGCCTGCTTGATGTCGGTGAATTTGGCCGGGCCGTCTTCGAGCACCACGCCTGCCTTCAGACGCTCGATCATCTCGTCGTCGACTTCACCACGTACACGGACGGCGTATTCACGGTCCATTTCGTAGGACGGGTGCATCAGGCGGTTGGCCAGCTCACCGTCGGTGGTGAACATCAGCAGACCTGTGGTGTTGATGTCCAGGCGACCGATGTTGATCCAGCGACCTTCTTTCGGGCGCGGCATCTTGTCGAACACGGTCGGACGGCCTTCCGGGTCGTCACGGGTGCAGATTTCACCGTCGGGTTTGTTGTACATGATCACGCGGCGTACCGACTCGGCAGCTTCTTCGCGCTTGATCACCTTGCCATCGATGGTGATGGCGTCATGCAGGTCGACGCGCAGGCCGAGGGTGGCGTCTTTGCCATTGACCTTGATGCGGCCGTGGCTGATCCAGGCTTCTACGTCACGGCGCGAGCCGACGCCGATACGGGCGAGGACTTTCTGCAGTTTTTCGCCTGCTGGGCCGATTTCCTGGTCGTCTTTCTGGTCGTTGATACTCATCTGGGCACCTCCCGGTGTGATCAGGTTCAGGCCTAGGCCTGAAGATGTGAAATCTGGTCGTTTGACGAAGGGATCGCCAAAGGGTCGCGAATCATACGCTCATGGGAACGTTCGCGCATCAGAGACTAGCTGATTGACAGTCAGTTATTTGCTTTTCCGCCGGCCGGTGGCACCAAGCGCTCGAATTCAATACAGAACCAATGTGTGGAGCGGGCTTGCTCGCGAAAGCGGAGTGTCAGTCGACATCACTGCTGCCTGATACACCGCTTTCGCGAGCAAGCCCGCTCCCACAGGTTTTTTGTCAGTCTTCGAACTGGCGGCGTTCGGCCTCGATCGCTTCTGCCAGGGCTTGGGCTTCGGCTTCTTCGTCGCTCATCTCGGGCTCAGGTTTCGGCTGTTCGAGAGCGGCGACGGCAGCCAGCAGTTTCTCGCGAGCTTCGGCGACGCCAAGCACATCATCTTCCTGCTCTTGTTCCTGCTCTTCTTCGACTGTGGCATCGGGCTCAACCTGAAGCTCAACGTCGATTTCCGGCTCCGGCGGTTGCTCCAAAACCTCTTCGGTCTCGGTCAACTCGCCATCGCGCAACAAATCGTCGAAATCGGTCTTGAGCCCCTCCTCCATGGTGTCCAGCTCCAGCAACAGCGTGTGGAAGCTGGTTTCTTCCTTGGGCTCTTCCGGCTCGGCGCTGGCATCCGCCAATTCTTGCAACCCGGCCGGCACCGGTGCGTCGTCGAACTCGAGCATCGGTTCGGGCTCCAGCTCGCGCAGCTCCGCCAGCGGCGGCAGGTCGTCGAGGTTCTTCAGGTTGAAGTGATCGAGAAACGCCTTGGTGGTGGCGAACATTGCCGGTTTGCCGGGCACGTCGCGGTAACCGACGATGCGAATCCACTCACGCTCCAGCAGGGTTTTGACGATGTGGCTGTTGACTGCCACGCCGCGCACGTCTTCGATCTCGCCCCGGGTGATCGGTTGGCGATAGGCAATCAGGGCCATGGTTTCGAGCATGGCGCGCGAGTAACGCTGTGGCCGTTCTTCCCACAGGCGCCCGACCCACGGCGCGAACTTTTCGCGGATCTGCAGGCGATACCCGGAGGCGACTTCCTTCAACTCGAAGGCTCGGCCATCGCAGGATTTGCCCAGAATCGTCAGCGCTTTCTTGAAAACCGCTGGTTCAGGCCGCTCGCCTTCTTCGAAGAGTTCGAACAGGCGCTCAAGCGATTGCGGTTTTCCCGAGGCCAACAGAAAGGCTTCAAGCAGTGGCGCCAGCTCGCGGGGTTCAGTCAGGTTCATGATTCAACTCGTTATTCGGCTCGGGCTCGCACATGTATCGCCGCGAACGGCTCATTCTGCACCAGCTCGACCAAGGATTCCTTGACCAGTTCGAGGATCGCCATAAAGGTCACCACTACCCCCAGACGTCCTTCTTCAGCGGTGAACAGCTCGACAAAGGGCACGAAACCGCCACCCTTGAGCCGCTCCAGTACATCGCTCATGCGTTCGCGGGTGGACAGTGCCTCGCGGCTGACCTGGTGGCTTTCGAACATGTCGCCCCGGCGCAAGACCTCGGCCATGGACATCAGCAACTCTTCCAGACTCACATCCGGCAGCAGCTTGCGCGCCCGGGCTTCCGGCGCGTCGAGCTTGGGCACCACGACATCGCGGCCGACGCGGCTCAGGCCATCGATGCCTTCGGCGGCGGCCTTGAAGCGTTCGTATTCCTGCAAGCGGCGGATCAGTTCGGCGCGAGGGTCGTCTTCCTCGTCTTCAATGGTTTCGGCTCGCGGCAGCAACATCCGCGACTTGATCTCGGCGAGCATCGCGGCCATCACCAAGTACTCGGCGGCCAGCTCCAGGCGCACCGACTGCATCAACTCGACATAGCCCATGTACTGGCGGGTGATTTCCGCCACCGGGATGTCGAGGATGTTGATGTTCTGTTTGCGGATCAGGTACAGGAGCAGGTCGAGCGGGCCTTCGAAGGCTTCCAGGAAGACCTCGAGCGCATCCGGCGGGATGTACAGGTCCAGCGGCATTTCCATGACCGCCTGGCCATAGACCATGGCGAAAGGCAGTTCTTGCTGGGCGCCGGCCTGGCTGTCGACGGGTTCTGGTTCTACTGCAGACATCTACGCCTCGGCCATGAATGGCGTAGGGTCGCCGCAACCGACACGGATGACTTCCGGCTCGCCGTCGGCGAGGCTGATCACGGTGGACGCCTTGATTCCGCCGAAACCGCCGTCGATGATCAGGTCCACCTGATGCTCCAGCAACTGGCGCATTTCGTAGGGATCGGTCAGCGGGTCGGTGTCGCCGGGCATGATCAGGGTCACACTCATCAGCGGTTCGCCGAGCTCTTCCAGCAGCGCCAACGCAATCGGGTGGCTTGGTACGCGCAGGCCGATGGTGCGTTTTTTCGGGTGCAGCAACAGCCGCGGAACTTCGCGGGTGGCGTTGAGGATGAAGGTGTAAGGCCCCGGCAAGTGGGCCTTGAGCAGACGGAAAGTACCGGTGTCGATCTTGGCGAACAGCCCCAGCTGCGACAGGTCGCTGCAGATCAGTGCGAAGTTGTGCTTCTCATCCAGCTGACGCAACCGACGCACACGCTCCACGGCGGTCTTGTCACCGATCTGGCAACCAATGGCGTAGGAAGAGTCTGTGGGATAAATCACCACCCCGCCGTTGCGGATGATCTCGACAGCCTGTTTGATCAGGCGCGCTTGCGGGTTTTCCGGATGAATCTGGAAAAATTGACTCACATTTTCTACCTGTTCAGACGGCGGCAATAATTGGGTCATGTTTGAATCGACACCACAGTGGTGGCAGATCCTCCGGGAGCGGGCGGTATTCACCGATCTCGGACCAGCCTCCAGGGCCATGAAAATCACTGCCGGCGCTGACCAGCAGACCAAACTCACGGGCAAGAATCGCCAGGCTGCCCACTTGCTCGGCGGGCTGATGGCCATTGACCACTTCAATCGCGTGGCCCCCGGCTTGAATATAGTCAGAAATCAGGCGGCGACGCTTGCTACGAGTGAAATCGTAGTGCCAGGGGTGCGCCAGGCTGACCCAGGCACCCGCGGCGCGCAGGGTCTCGACGGTGTCTTCGAGGGTCGGCCAGTGCAGCTTGACGTCTCCCAGCTTGCCGGCGCCCAGCCATTTGCGGAACGCTTCGGCGCGATCCTTGACGAAACCTTCGCGCACCATCCAGTCGGCGAAGTGCGGACGGGCCGGCGCGTTGCCGCTGTCGCCCAGTTCCTGCTGAATGGCGCGGGCGCCGTCAAGCGCCCCCGGCATGCCTTTCAACGCCAACTTGCGGCTTATTTCTTCGGACCGTAGCCAGCGGCCATCGTGCAATTTGGCGATGGCCTCGACCAATGGCGCGGCATTGACGTCGAAACCATAGCCCAGCACATGAATGGTCGCCCCGCCCCAGGTGCAGGACAATTCGACGCCGTTGACCAGTTGCATCCCCAGCGCCGTCGCGGCGCTACGGGCCTCGTCGAGGCCTTCAAGGGTGTCGTGATCAGTCAAGGCCAGGACTCGCACGCCTTTCTCGAACGCACGCGCAACCAGTGCCGCAGGCGCCAGGGCGCCATCGGAGGCCGTGCTATGGCAGTGCAAATCAACATTCACAGGACTATGTAACCTCAAATCAGCTGACGCTATCGCGCGTCAATATGTTTGTTATTATGCCGCCACATCCTGCTTCTGGCTGCCACTGTGAAACAATTCATCGACTTCATCCCGCTTCTGCTGTTTTTCATCGTCTTCAAAATCGACCCGCGGGTCGTCGATATTGGCGGTCACCAACTGTCTGTCGGTGGTATTTACAGCGCCACGGCGATGCTGATCATCAGCTCCCTGGTGGTCTACGGCACGCTGTACATCAAGCAGCGCAAGCTGGAGAAGAGCCAGTGGCTGACCCTCATTGCCTGCCTGGTCTTCGGCAGCCTGACCTTGGCGTTCCACAGCGAGACCTTCCTGAAATGGAAAGCCCCGGTGGTCAACTGGCTGTTCGCCCTCGCGTTCATCGGCAGCCATTTCGTCGGTGACCAACTGCTGATCAAACGCATCATGGGCCACGCGCTGACTCTGCCGGAGCCGGTCTGGACCCGCCTGAACATCGCCTGGATCGTTTTTTTCCTGTTTTGCGGTGCCGCCAACCTGTTCGTCGCGTTCACCTTCCAGAGCTACTGGGTAGACTTCAAGGTCTTCGGCAGCCTGGGCATGACTTTGCTGTTCCTGGTCGGCCAGGGCATCTACTTGTCCCGCCACTTGCACGACGCCGACACCACAACGCCAAAAACCGAGGACTGACATGCTTTACGCAATCATTGCCACAGACGTCGCCAACTCCCTGGAAGCCCGACTGGCCGCACGGCCTGCGCACCTTGAGCGTCTGCAAGTGCTCAAGGGCGAAGGTCGTATCGTATTGGCCGGTCCACACCCGGCGGTCGACAGCAATGATCCGGGCGCGGCCGGTTTCACCGGCAGCCTGATCGTCGCCGAATTCGAGTCCCTGAGCGCCGCCAAGGCCTGGGCCGATGCCGATCCGTACGTTGCCGCAGGCGTCTACGCCAACGTTCTGGTCAAGCCGTTCAAGCAAGTCCTGCCGTAAAGTTCTCGCGTGCGGTGAATCTCATCGATTCATCGCACGTTCAATCGCTCATTATTCTCGTTTACCGGCCGACAACCTGCCCAATACTCGTATTGGAATCAGGAGTTGCGATGCGCAAAGGTCCGTTGTGTCTGATGTTGGTGACGTTGTCGATCATGGCGCCCGCCCATGGTGAAGAAAGCGCCAATGGCGGTAATTCGACGCCGCTGTCCTTGAGCGCCGGCAGCCAGATCACCGAGTTGCAGCAGCGCTTGAAAGAAAGCGAGCAGCAACGAGAAACACTGAGCAAACAATTGCAAACCACCGATGGCGAACGCGAAAGCGCCCAGCTAAGCCGGTTGCGCCAGGAGAATCAGCGCCTGAAACTGCAACTCAAGGAAGCCCTGGCCAGCAGCCCGCTGCCACGCCTGCTGACCGATCAGCAGCAGTGGTTCGTTATCGGGGCGGCAGTAGCGCTATTGGCCCTGCTCTGCGGTATCTTCGCCAGTGGTGCCACCAGAAAACGTAGGCAATGGCTAAATTGAGTGAGTCATGAGCGAGCTGTTACTAATTGATGATGACCAGGAGCTGTGTGAGCTCCTGAGCAGTTGGCTGAGCCAGGAAGGCTTTCAGGTTCGCGCCTGCCACGATGGCCAGAGCGCCCGTCGCGCGCTGACCGAAACGTCTCCGGCGGCCGTGGTGCTGGACGTGATGCTGCCGGACGGCAGCGGCCTGGAACTGCTCAAGCAACTGCGCAGCGACCATCCGGATTTGCCGGTGCTGATGCTGTCGGCCCGTGGCGAACCGCTGGACCGCATCCTCGGCCTGGAACTGGGCGCCGACGATTACCTGGCCAAGCCGTGCGACCCACGGGAACTGACCGCCCGCTTGCGCGCGGTGTTGCGCCGCAGTCATCCGACGGCGGTCTCCAGCCAGCTCGAGCTGGGCGACCTGTGCTTCAGCCCGGTACGTGGTGTGGTCAGCATCGATGAACAGGAATTCACCCTCACCGTTTCCGAAAGCCGCCTGCTCGAAGCCCTGCTCAAGCAGCCCGGCGAACCGCTGGATAAACAGGAACTGGCGCAAATCGCCCTCGGTCGCAAACTGACCCTGTACGACCGCAGCCTGGACATGCACGTCAGCAACCTGCGCAAGAAAATCGGCCCACACCCCGACGGCCGCCCGCGCATCGTGGCCCTGCGCAGTCGCGGTTACTACTACAGCCTCTGAGCCCATTGCGTGTGCCCTGTAATCCCTACTACGTGGCGGGACCGCGGCCCATCGCGAAATTGTCAGGAAGGCAGAAAACCGTCTTTACCCAAGCTTTACGCTCCGCTGACCGCCGTTGACCTTGATCTGCGTAATCTGCACACATCCGGAACGTACCGGGAACGAGACAAGGAGATACACCATGCGCAAGACTCTTATCGCTCTGATGTTTGCTGCCGCCCTGCCGACCGTTGCCATGGCCATGCCTGAAGGCCCAGGCCCGATGGGTGATCACATGGACGGCTCACGCTATGGCGGTCAGATGCACGGCATGCACGGTAAAGGCCCTTACAGCCAACTGGACTTGAGCCGCGAACAGCGCGAGCAGATCCGCAAAATCATGGGCGAGCAGATGCACGAGCGTCAGCAACTGGTCGACAAGTACCTGGAAAAACTTTCGCCAGCCGACCAGAAAGCCCTGAAAGACGAGATGGAGGCCAAGCACAAGAAAGCCGAAGCCGACGTTCGCGCCCTGCTGAAACCGGATCAACAGAAGCAATTCGACGAGATCCAGAAGAAACAAGCTGAGCGTCGCGCCGAATGGGCCGAGTTCAAGGCCTGGAAAGCGCAGCACGCGCAAAAAGCGCAATAATGCGTTAACCCTGGACCCAACGGCTAATCACCGTTGGGTCTGATGCCACTCAATTTAATGTGGGAGCGGGCTTGCTCGCGAAAGCGGAGTGTCAGACAGCACTAATGTCGCCTGACACACCCTCTTCGCGAGCAAGCCCGCTCCCACATGGATTTGGGCTTGTTCGAGGATTTTCTGTGCGCTCATTGTTCTGGCGTATCCTGGCCAGCTTCTGGCTGGCCATCGCTCTGGTTGCAGGGCTTTCCATTTTGCTGGGACACATGCTCAACCAGGACGCGTGGATTCTCAGTCGCCACCCGGGCCTCAATACCCTGGCCGAACAGTGGACGCAAACTTACGAAAGCCAGGGCGAAGAAGCCGCCCAGGACATCCTGGAGCAGCGCAAGCGCCAATATCACATCGACGTTCAGGTGCTCAACGAGGCAGGAGACCCGGTGGTACGCGGCACCTTCCCTCGGCGTGCAGCCGCCTTCGAAGCACGGCAGCAAAACGATGATCGGCGCCTGCCGTGGCGACGCCTGACCGATGAATACACCAGCACCAAGACGGGCGACACCTACCTGCTGATCTATCGCATTCCCCACCCGGAACTGGACGCCTGGCACCGTGAAAGCCTGCTCTGGCCGTTGAGCGCGCTGGGTATCGCCCTGGTGGTACTGACCCTGTTCAGCCTGCTGGTGACCTTCTCCATCACCCGACCGCTGAGCCGTTTACGTGGCGCAGTGCATGAGTTGGGGCAGACGACGTATCAGCAAAACAGCCTGGCGCAACTGGCTAACCGCCGCGATGAATTCGGTGTGCTGGCCAACGACTTCAATCGCATGGGCGCGCGCCTGCAAAGCCTGATCGGCAGTCAGCGGCAATTGCTGCGTGATGTGTCCCACGAGTTGCGTTCGCCCTTGGCCCGACTGCGCATTGCGCTTGCACTGGCCGAGCGGGCCAATCCCCAGGAGCGGGAAAAGCTCTGGCCGCGCCTGACCCGTGAATGTGATCGACTGGAAGCACTGATCAGCGAAATCCTGGTGTTGGCGCGGGTCGATGCCGACAACGCCAGTGCCGAAGAAGTGGATCTCAATGCACTGCTCAATACCCTGCAAAAGGATGCTCAGCTAAGTTCGCCGGAGCAGAACGTGCGCCTTGAGGCCGAGCCGCAACTGAACCTCAGAGGTTGGCCGACCATGATCGAGCGGGCCGTGGACAACCTGCTGCGCAATGCCCAACGCTTTAACCCGGTCGGGCAACCGATCGAAATGCAGGCGTCGCGTCAGGGCGACAGGATTGTAGTCAGCGTGCGCGATCATGGCCCTGGCGTAGAGACCGAACATTTGAATCAGCTGGGTGAACCGTTCTATCGGGCACCGGGGCAGACAACGGCTGGGCATGGCTTGGGGCTGGCCATCGCACGCCGTGCAGCGGAGCGGCATGGCGGCAGTCTGGTGCTGGCCAATCACCCTGGGGGCGGGTTTATTGCCAGTCTGGAATTGCCGTTGGTGCCGGGGGCGGTGGTGCAGCCGTAAATCGGGGGTGATGCAAAAAGATCGCAGCCTCGTTTCACTCGACAGCTCCTACAAGTGCAACGAGACTGCGATCTTTTGATCTTCAGGCCTTACCGGACCAGGCGCTGACAAACTCGGCCAGATCAACCTTCTCCGCCACACGCGGTTCTTTCTGCGGCGTACCGAGATAAAGGAACGCAATCACCTCTTCTCCTTCGGCCAAACCCAACCCTTTGGCTACATGGGGCGAATAGGCCAGCTCACCGGTGCGCCACACCGCGCCAATGCCTTGCGCGTAAGCGGCCAGCAAAATCCCATGAGCCGCGCAGCCTGCCGCCAACAATTGTTCGGACTTGGGGTATTTGACGTGATCCTGCAAACGCGCAATCACCACAACCACCAGCGGTGCACGCAACGGGCCGTTACGGGCCTTGTCCAGCGCCGCTTCCGACACCTCGCTGTCTTGCAACTTCGCCGCTTCAGCCAGCAACTCGCCCATTTGCTCGCGCGCTGCGCCTTCGACGGTCAGGAAGCGCCAAGGCTGCAAATGGCCGTGGTCTGGCGCGCGCATCGCGGCGGCAAACAGCACTTCGCGTTGCTCGGCAGTGGGCGCCGGATCGAGCAGTCGTGGAACGGAAACACGGTTGAGCAAAGCGTCGAGAGCCTGCATCGGCCACCTCCTGAAAAAAATGTCTGCCTATTCTAGCGGTATCCGGCACAGGGCTGTCGGTTTACATGCCCTGCCCCGCAGGTAGAATGGCGCCCTTCCCTACTTCAGCCCGAGCGGACTTCATGGCGTTGCCGACCTTACGGATCATTGGTTTCATCATCGGCATCTTCCTGATCACGCTGGCCATTTCCATGGCCGTGCCCATGGCTACCCTGGTGATCTTCGAGCGCACCAGCGACCTGCCGTCATTCCTCTGGGCCAGCATGATTACCTTTGTCGCCGGCCTGGCCCTGGTCATTCCAGGGCGTCCCGAACACATCCATCTGCGCCCGCGAGACATGTACCTGCTGACCGTCAGTAGCTGGCTGGTGGTGTGCATCTTCGCCGCCCTGCCGTTCCTGCTGACCCAGAACATCAGCTACACCGACTCATTCTTCGAAAGCATGTCCGGCATCACCGCCACCGGCTCGACGGTACTCACGGGCCTGGACACCATGTCCCCCGGCATTCTGATATGGCGTTCCTTGCTGCACTGGATCGGCGGGATCGGCTTTATCGGCATGGCGGTAGCGATTCTGCCATTGCTGCGCATCGGTGGCATGCGGCTGTTTCAGACCGAGTCGTCGGACCGTTCCGAAAAAGTCATGCCCCGTTCGCACATGGTGGCGCGCTTGATCGTTGCGACCTACGTCGGCATCACCATTTTCGGCAGCCTGGCGTTCTGGTGGGCCGGGATGAGCCCGTTCGATGCGATCAACCACGCGATGTCGGCGATTTCCACCGGCGGCTTTTCCACCTCCGACCAGTCCCTGGCCAAGTGGCCGGAGCCTGCGGTGCATTGGGTTGCGATCGTCATCATGATTCTCGGCGCCCTGCCGTTCACCCTGTACGTGGCGATGCTGCGTGGTAATCGGCGGGCACTGATCAAGGATGAGCAGGTTCAGGGGCTGCTCGGCATGTTGCTGGTGACCTGGCTGGTGCTCGGCACCTGGTACTGGTGGACCACTCAACTGCATTGGCTGGAGGCGTTGCGGCATGTGGCGCTGAACGTCACGTCGGTGGTGACGACGACAGGTTTTGCACTCGGGGACTACAGCCTCTGGGGCAACTTCTCGCTGATGCTGTTCTTCTACCTGGGGTTTGTCGGCGGCTGCTCGGGCTCGACTGCAGGTGGGATCAAGATTTTCCGCTTCCAGGTGGCCTACATTCTGCTCAAGGCCAACCTTAACCAGTTGATTCACCCACGCGCGGTGATCAAGCAAAAGTACAACGGCCACCGTCTCGACGAAGAAATCGTGCGTTCGATCCTGACCTTTTCGTTCTTTTTCGCCATCACCATTTGCGTGATCGCGCTACTGTTGTCGCTGCTCGGCGTGGACTGGATGACCGCCCTGACCGGCGCGGCCAGCACAGTATCCGGCGTCGGCCCGGGGTTGGGCGAAACCATTGGCCCGGCGGGTAACTTCGCCAGCCTGCCGGATGCCGCGAAGTGGATTCTCTCGTTCGGCATGCTGCTGGGCCGGCTGGAGATCATTACGGTGTTTGTTCTGTGTATCCCTGCGTTCTGGCGTCACTGACCGGCGTGAGCGCTTCCGTCAGCCGCGCCCGGTATTCGCCGGGGGTGGTGTCGAACCAGCGTCGGAAGGCGCGGAAAAAGTTGCTCGGATCGGCAAACCCCAACAGGTAGGCAATTTCCAGCAGCGTCATGCTCGGTCGCGCCAGGTATTGCTCGGCCAGTTCACGCCGCGTGTCATCCAGCAACGTCTGAAAACTCGTGCCCTCTTCCTGCAATCGTCGCTGCAAGGTGCGTTGCGACAGGTGCAGCGCCTGCGCCACCGCATCGCGCTTGGGTTCGCCCTGAGGCAGCAAACGACACAGCACCTGCCGCGCATTGTGGGTCACGCGGCTCTCGGAAAACCGCGCCAGATATTCCCCGGCAAAGCGGTCGTGCAGCAGCGCCATGGCCTCGTTGGCAGTGGGCAACGGCGCCTCCAGGTCGGCGCGTTCGAAGATCAAGGCGTCATAGGGCGCATTGAACATCATCGGCGCGTGGAAGGCTTGCTTGTACGGTTCGAGATCGACGGGCTGATCGCCCTGCAACAGCACTTTGCGCGGATGTAGCGTATGCCCGGTCAACCAGCTGCAAAACGCCAGGGCACAGGCCAACGATGCTTCGGCGCTTTGTCGGGTCGGTGGCAGATGGTCGCCATGCACCGTCAAAATCAGCGCATACCCCTCATCCAGCACTCGCAAACTCAGGTCGGCACTTTCGGCAATGATTCGCTGATAACGCACCAGACGCTGAAAGCCTTCGGCCAGGGTCCGGCTGGACATCAAGGCATAACCGGCGACGTGCAGGGACGCCGGTCGCACCACCTTGCCCATGTTCAGACCAATCGCCGGGTTACCGGACAGCTCGACCGCGCGCTGCCAGAGCCGCGTCATGGAATCTTGCGGGAACCGCGCATCCGGATCATCCAGTGCCGCATAGTCGAGCCCTAGCTGCTTGAACAAAACCCGGCAATCCAGGCCGTCCATTTCCAGTGCTTTGACAATCCCCATCGCCCAGCTTGCAGAAGTCGTTCGTTCGCTCATGGCGTTCACTACGTGATGGCCGCATGCCACGACCTAATGCAGAAGGATACTAAAGTGGCGCCAATTGTCAGTGGCTGATGCCAATGATCACTCTAGACTTAAATAAGCTACCCGCAGCACAACTTGTCGCCTGCACACCCACCACAGAGGTCGCAGTCGTGGAAAACATCAAACGCTTCAACAGCTTCGCTGAGTTTTACCCGTATTACCTCAGCGAACACAGCAACAGCACTTGCCGACGATTGCACTTTGTCGGCACCACATTGGTCATTTTCATATTGGCGCTGGCCCTCGCCAAAAGCGCATGGTGGCTGTTATTGGCCCTGCCGCTGGCCGGTTACAGCTTTGCCTGGACCGGACATTTCTTCTTCGAAAAGAATCGTCCTGCAACCTTTCAGCATCCTCTTTACAGCTTGCTCGGCGATTTCGTCATGTACCGCGACATGATTGCAGGTCGCGTGCCGTTCTAGGCTCCATTAGCCACAAACGCGTCCTGTTCAGCCAGTGCAGCGCTGGATCCAAGGCTTACACTCGAAACATCCCTTTCGACAAGAACAAGAGAATAGCCGATGAATGCTCGCGCCCGTTTTACCCACATGCAGGACGGCACGCAGGAAGACTGGGCGATCATCGCCGCAGATTTCGGCGCCTATGCCCGGCAATTGCCTACAAGGATCGTGGCGCATTTGAAGTTACTGGAGGGTGATTTCGGCGGATTCCCGGTGGATCGCCTGACCCACTCCCTGCAAACCGCCAGCCGTGCCTGGCGCGATGGTCGCGACGAGGAATACGTCGTCTGCGCCCTGCTCCATGACATCGGCGACACACTGGGCTCCTACAACCACCCGGACATCGCTGCGGCGATCCTCAAGCCGTTCGTCAGTGCCGAGAACCTGTGGATGGTGGAGAAACACGGGATTTTCCAGGGCTATTACTTCTTCCATCACCTGGGGATGGACCGGCATTTGCGCGAGCAATTCAGCGCTCATCCTCAGTATCGGGCGACCATCGAATTTTGCGCCCGGTACGATGCGGCGGCGTTCGATCCGGCATACGACACACTGCCGCTGAGCTTTTTCGAACCGATGATGGAGCGGTTGTTTGCACAGCCGAAGCATTCGATCTACAAGGCGGCGATGGAAGAACAGGCGCCGGCCTGAAGAATGTCGGGGACCGCTGCGCGGTCCATTCGCGAGCAAGCCCGCTCCCACATTGGATCTGCGGTGGTCACAAATATTGTGTTCACAGAAGATCCAATGTGGGAGCGGGCTTGCTCGCGAAGAGGCCTTCCCAGGCACTCCATTTCTGGCAGGTTACGCCGGCTCCGCAACCTTCACCGTCTTCAACTCCGCCTCCCGCGCCTGGGCATCGGCCAACCGATACAACTCGATCGAGCCATCCCAATGCTCGATCAGCGCCGTGCACGACTCCACCCAATCCCCACAATTGAGGTAATCCACCTCGCCAACCTTGCGAATCTCGGCATGGTGAATGTGCCCGCAGACCACGCCATGCAACTCGCGTTTGACGCATTCGTGAGCGATGGCTTCCTCAAAATCACTGATGAAACTGACGGCGGTCTTGACCTTGTGCTTGAGGTACGCCGACAACGACCAATAACCGTAGCCATAACGGGCCCGCCAATGGTTGAGCCAGCGGTTGAGGGTCAGGGTAAATTCGTAGGCCGAGTCGCCGAGGAACGCCAGCCAGCGGTGATAGCGAGTAATCACGTCGAACTGATCGCCATGAATCACCAGCAGATGACGACCATCGGCGGTCACGTGCACGGCTTCGTCCACCAGCTGGATATTGCCCAGCATCAGTTTCGAATAACGGCGCAGGAATTCGTCATGGTTGCCGGTGACGTAGATCACTTCTGTGCCGCGCTTGCTCATGGTCAGCAGGCGACGAATCACGTTGGTGTGCGCCTGGGGCCAATACATGCCGCTGCGCAGCTTCCAGCCGTCGATGATGTCACCGACCAGGTAAATCCTGTCGGCATGGTAGCCCTTGAGAAACTGCGACAGGTGTTCGGCCTGACAGTCCCGTGTGCCCAAATGCACGTCGGAAATCCATAAGGTCCGCACACGTTGCTTACGGCTGGGTTTGGCGAGCTCGGCGCTGGTCATGGGCAACCCTCTGGACAAGTTTTGGCAAGCTTGCGCCGGTCGGATTAATTGCCCATGACAATCGCAAGTCAGTCCTGTGACATCACGCGAAAGCAAGCCCCCGGTGTAGACTGGCGGCTTCACTCATCAACATCGCCACGAGACCTGCGATGAGACCGATCCTCACACTGCGCCAATACACCCACGACCTGATCGTCCACAGCCACGACCACGCTCAACTGGTGTTCGGGCTGTCGGGCGCACTGGATTTCGAGGTCGAGGGGCTTGGCAGTCAGGTGGTTCAGCAGAGTTTCGTGGTGGTGCCGTCCGGGGCGCATCATGCCTGCGACAGTGCCCATGGCAGTCGATGCCTGGTGCTGGATGTGCCAAGCGATCAGTGGGTGTCTCAGTCAATGGGGGACCACACCGAGGCCAGCCGTCGCTTGCTCGACAATGCCGGGCGCCTGTCGCTGGACGCCGGGCAGAGCCAATTGGTGAGCTGGCTGGCGGGCAGCCCGATCGGCGATCCGCTGATCGCCCAGCAAGGCGCGGTGTTGCTGCTGGCCAGCCTCAACAACGCCAAACCCGACAGTGTTGGCGGTCGACGCCTGCCGTATGCGGCGCTCAATGCGCACATCGATCAATACGCGGCCTATCCACTGCAAGTTGCCGATCTGGCGCGCATCGCCGGCCTGTCCAGCGCTCGCTTGCATGCGCGGTTCGTGGCGGAATGCGGGCAGACACCGATGGACTACATCCGCAGTCGGCGGCTGCACATTGCCGTGCGCTTGTTGCGCGATTCGGCGCTGCCCATTGGCGAGATCGCATGTCGGGTCGGCTACAGCTCCCAGAGCGCATTCGCTGCGGCGGTGCTGCGTGAATTCGGCGTCTCCCCCGGTAAATTGCGTCGCGAGGCTGGCGACAAATGACGCGAGTCTGGCGACAGACACCCGCAAGCACATCGTTCATTGTGTAGGAGCTGCCCAAGGCCGCTCCTACACAGGTCGACAGTGTTGTCGGCCAGACTCGATACCTTTTTCAAGGACTGCAATGACTCCCCGTACCGCCCTTGGCGCTCTGCATATCGGTGCACTGATGTTCGGCCTGACCGGTGTGTTCGGCAAACTCGCCGCCGCCTCGCCGGCGATCATCGTGTTCGGTCGTGCCGCATTTGCCGTCCTCGCCCTGGCATTTTTCGCCCGGTTCGCCAGTAATACCCGTTGGCAGACACTCGACGCCGTGGACTGGCGCCGCCTGTTGCTCAGCGGCTTGCTGCTGACCGGGCACTGGGTGAGTTTCTTCATTGCAGTGAAGGTGGCCGGGGTGGCGATCGCGACCCTGGGCTTTGCCAGTTTCCCGGCGTTTACCGTGATCCTCGAAGGGCTGATTTTCCGCGAGCGCATCCGCGCCAATGAAATTCTGCTGGTGGTGTTGGTCAGCATCGGTTTGATATTGGTCACGCCGGACTTCGATCTGGCCAGCGGCGCCACCACCGGCCTGTTGTGGGCAGTGGCCTCCGGCCTACTGTTCTCCCTGCTGTCCCTGACCAACCGCGCCAGCTCCGGGCGAATCCCGCCGGTGCAGGCGGCGCTGTGTCAGAACGTAGTGGTTGCGATCTGCCTGCTGCCGGTGGCGATGCCGCAGTTGAGCGAAGTACGTGCCGTCGACTGGCTGTGGATCGGCCTGCTCGGGGTGTTCTGCACCGGTGTCGCTCACAGTCTGTTCGTCGCCAGCCTGGCGGTGATCAAGGCCCGGACCGCGTCAGTGGTGTTCGCAATGGAGCCAGTTTATGGCATCACCATGGCTTGGCTGTTGTTCGATGAAAACCCGACGCTGCGCATGCTGATCGGCGGCGCGTTGATCATCGTGGCCATCGTGGTCTCCAGCCGGTTGTCCGGCAGTTCAAACAAAAAGACCGTTGCCACGCAAGCGCCGTCTCACTGAGTGCGGTCGTTGTGGCCCAGGTCACGGTCCGGATCGATCTGATCGCGGACCCGCTGCTTAAGCACCTTGGCCTCGGGGAAACCGCCGTCGGCCTTGCGCTCCCAGAGCTGCACATCGTCGCAAAAAATGTGGAATACCCCACCAGTGCCGGGCACCAGGGATACTTTGCCCAGGTCGTCGCCGAAGGTGCTGAGCAGTTCCTGGGCCAGCCAGGCGGCGCGCAACAGCCATTGGCATTGCGTGCAGTAGGTGATGACGATTTCCGGTTTACGTGCGGTCATGACTGGCAAAACTCCTGTGCCTATGGGGCGTCGCCATGATAAACCGCATAACTGAAATGATCTTCAGCGAATACCCGCCAACAGCGTTCGGGCCGTTTCCTTCAGCGGTTCGTCGCCTTCCTTGAGCAACTCGTTCAGCAGCTCGATAGCACTGTCCAGATCGCCGTCGTCGATGCAGGTCTGGGCCTGTTCGAGTTTGCCCGCGCTGCTTGGCCCGGCCGGTTCAAGATCGATCAATTCAGCATTCAGTGGTTCAAGCTCCAGCGACTGCCCGGATTCGCTGAACTCGTTGAGAAAGGTCTCGTCCAGAGATTGCGAGTCAGGTTCGGCGACCCATTCAAGCTCGGGCTCGTCCAGTGTCGGCTCGTCGGGTATTTCGAAGACGTCCGGCAACACATGCAAATTCGAAGTGAACCCGGGCTCGTCCGCCGCCGGCTCATTCGACGGTTTGGTGCTGGGCGGTGAGTTGTCGAAGGGGCTGATCAGGTCCCAGTTTGCATCCATCGACAGGTCGTCGAGGTTCAACTGGAACTCATCGCCAGGTGCCGCTTCGGGAGCGGCTACCGTCGGTGGAGCCACCGCTACGGCAGCGACCGCCGGTGCGACGGCGTCGATCAGTTTCGGATGGCGAGCGCGAATGTCCTGAAGTTGCTGTGTGTCAAACCCGGCCTCACGCAGGTTACTTTCCTGCGCGTCATACGCTTGCACGTCACCCTGCTTACCAAGAACCTCCAGCAGCTGTACGGCCAGATCGGTGCGCTGGGGTTCCTTGACCAACGCCTCTCGCAACAAACCGGCAGCTTCGGCTAAACGGCCATAGGCGAGGTAGATACTCACCCCTTCCAGCACGTCGCCTGCGGCAGTCTCATCAGCCGAGCCGCCTAGCGATTGCGCCTGGGTGGCTGACCTGGCCGGATCTGCTGTGCGGTTGAGCACCGATTCATGACGTGACGGTTGCACGGGCAACGGCTCGGGCAAGGCCTGAACCTGCTGTCGTTGACGGCGAATGAACACTACCAGCAACCCCAGGGCCACTAACGACAGCAACCCGATGATCAGCGGCCAATGGGATGCTTCGGACGTCTCGACAACCACCGGAACCGGCGCCGGCACCTCGGGTGCGGCGGGCGCCGCCGACGCCTGTTTGACTTCCGTCAGTTGGGTTTGCAACTCAGCCACCTGTTTTTTCTGAACGGCGATCTGCTCGTCCTGCGCCTGCAGCTTCGCATTGAGTTCATCAATGGTCTTTTGCAACTGCTGGTTTTGCAGCACGCTGGTGGCCAGTTGTTCGGCAACAGGATCATTCGCCGGCGTGGCGGCTGGTTTATCGACATCAGGCTTGGGTGCCGAACTATTCACCGCAGGTGGCGGTGCAACAGCCGGTTCAACGGACGGGAACGCGGAATCCTGAGGGCTCGGCGCGGGGTCGTCGTTGACAGGAACGATCCCAGGTGAACCTGGCGGATCGATCAGCACGGTGTACTCGCGCAGCAAACGCCCGTTGGGCTGATTGAGCTGCACCAGAAAATTCAGAAAGGGTTCCTTGACCGGTTTACTGGACGTCACCCGGATCAGGTTGCGGTTGCCCCGCAGGATCGGCGTGAACTTCAGGTTATTGAGAAAGAACACCCGCTCGACACCGGCGCGGCTGAATTCTTCCGCCGTCGCCAGGCTGACCGACAGCTCGCCCTCCTCCAGCCCCCCGACATCCAGCAGGGCGATATCAGCGCTGAACGGCTGGTTGAGCGCCGAATGCTGGGTGATGTCGCCCAACCCTAGCGCAGGAGCCAATGCCGAGTATGTGACAGCACCACCAACCAGCAACAGCCTGGCGCAACACCGCAATACGATTTGCCAACTCTCGAGCATGAGCATCCCTTAATAACCAGAACCAACCTGTACGTGTTCGCACATCCGGTACGAACACGATATTGCCTAGTAGTTCTTTATAGTCTGCCCAACGGGGTATCTCAAAAGTCCGACGCGTGGTTGTGCCTCAAGATTTTTCCAGGTTGGCCAGGATGTGC
Source organism: Pseudomonas sp. DF5 (assembly GCF_058148225.1). Lineage (NCBI taxonomy): Bacteria > Pseudomonadati > Pseudomonadota > Gammaproteobacteria > Pseudomonadales > Pseudomonadaceae > Pseudomonas > Pseudomonas sp. DF5. Next base: position 100,861 of record NZ_JBYVYM010000022.1, on the reverse strand, counting down.
CCGTGGACCCGCATGCAGACCTTCAAATCCGCCTCATCAACGCCTTCGAACAATTCGTGGCGCAGTTGCGTGGCAATGGTTTCAATTTGTTCGATCAAGGGGCGGGCCGGGGCACAGAGGACGATTTTTTTCGCCCGACGGTCTTCCAGCACCGATTGGCGTTGCACCAGGCCCTGACTTTCCAGGCTGTCGAGCAGTCGAGCCAGGGTAGGCCCTTCGACGCCGACGCTTTGCGCCAGTTCACGCTGGGTGGGAGCATCATCGAAACGCGCCAGGTGCAGCAGCACCAGCCAGCGCGCCTGGGACAGACCCAGGCCAGCCAGCCGGCGGTCCAGTTCGGCACGCCAGCCCCGAGACATCTGGGCCAGTTGCATGCCAAAGCGGTGTTGATCGGTTAACGGCATAAAACACTCATGGTTAGACTGAAATAGAGAAAAACTAATTATTAGTCAGCTAAGCATGACCTTTGGCTATAGGCAAGGTTTGCTCTGTACTGAATCGTTACATCTGCGCGACAGATCATTCAAATTTCGAATTCCGACTGCAGCGCGGCACGTACGCAATACAAAACGCCTTCCGGCACCCGCCCTGCGAACAACGCGGCGATCTCCGCCACCGGCGGCAACTCGCCTTCACCGTCGAGGAAGGCGTCCTGAACTTCGCCCATCAACTCTTCGGGCAGGTCCAGCGCCTGTTCCAGTGACAGCTGCTGCTTGCCGATGGCCTCGGCGAGCATCGTGTAGACGTTCTTTTCCGAGCATTGCAGCTGACCGGCGATCTGCAGCGGTGTCATACCGGCCCGGGCCAGGGTGATCAGCTCGTGGCGCACGTCGGCCACCACCTTCGGCGCCTCGACCTGGCCACCGAGCACTTCGAGGAAGGCCTCGCCGTAACGTTCCAGCTTGCGTGCGCCGACACCGCTCACCGTGGCCATTTCCGCCAGCGAGGTCGGCTGGCTGCGGAGCATTTCCAGCAGCGTCGAGTCGGGGAAGATGACGTACGGCGGCACGCCATGTTCTTCGGCCAGTTTGCGGCGCAAGGCGCGCAGGGCTTCCCACTGTTCGCGCTCCTCGAAACGAACCAGTTGGCTCGCCTGGCTCTTGCTGCTTTTGGCGGTTGTTTGCGGCTTGAGGTCGCGGCGCAGCTCCAGGGTCACTTCGCCCTTGAGCAACGGTCGGCAGGTATCACTCAGGCGCAGCCCGCCGTAACCTTCAAGGTCAATGTCCGCCAGCCCGCGAGCCACCAGTTGTCGGAACAAGGAGCGCCATTCACTTTCGCCCAGCGCTTTGCCTACGCCGTATACCGACAAATGCTGATGACCGAAGCTGCGGATCTTTTCGTTGTCCTTGCCCAGCAACACGTCCACCAGATGGCCGACGCCATAGCGCTGGCCAGTACGGTAGATCGCCGACAGCGCCTGGCGGGCCGGCTCGGTGGCGTCCCAGGTCTGCACGCCGTCGACGCAGTTGTCGCAGTGGCCGCAGGGCTCGGGCATGTCTTCGTCGAAGTACGCGAGCAGGGTCTGGCGGCGGCAACGGGTTTCTTCGCAAAGTGAGAGCATGGCGTCGAGCTTGTGCTGCTCCAGACGCTTGTGGCGTTCGTCGCCTTCGGAGTTTTGCAGCATCTGCTTGAGCATCACCACGTCTTGCAAGCCATACGCCATCCAGGCATCCGCTGGCAGGCCGTCACGCCCGCCGCGACCGGTTTCCTGGTAATACGCTTCAAGGGATTTCGGCAAGTCGAGGTGAGCCACAAAACGCACGTTGGGCTTGTCGATGCCCATGCCGAACGCCACGGTGGCGACCATGATCAGGCCTTCCTCGTTGAGGAAGCGTTTTTGGTGATGCGCCCGGGTTTCGTTGGCCAGACCGGCGTGGTACGGCAGCGCCGGGAAGCCTTGCTCACTGAGGAACACCGCCACTTCGTCGACCTTTTTGCGCGACAGGCAATAAACGATGCCGGCATCGCTGCGCCGCTCGGCGAGGAACGCCAGCAACTGCTTGCGCGGTTGCTCCTTGGGCACGATGCGATAAAAAATGTTGGGGCGGTCGAAACTCGACAGAAAACGCTCGGCATCCTGCAAATGCAGGCGATCGACGATTTCTTCCCGGGTGCGCTTGTCAGCGGTGGCGGTCAGGGCGATGCGCGGAACGCTGGGGAACAGTTCAGCCAATTGACCCAGTTGCAGGTATTCGCGGCGGAAATCGTGCCCCCATTGGGACACGCAGTGCGCTTCGTCGATGGCGAACAGGGCGATTTCGAGGCTTTGCAGGAAGGCCAGCATCCGTGGCTGCACCAGGCGCTCGGGCGCCAGGTAGAGCATTTTCACCTCGCCGCGCTTGATCCGTGCAGCAAGATCACGCTGCTGCTCGGCGCTGAGGGTGGAGTTCAACGACGCCGCGGCGACGCCCAGCTCTTCGAGGGTGGCGACCTGATCGTCCATCAGCGCGATCAGCGGCGACACCACCACCGCCAAGCCTTCGCGCAGCAGCGCCGGCACCTGGAAGCACAAGGACTTGCCGCCCCCGGTAGGCATCAGCACCAGGGCGTCGCCGCCACTGGCCACGCGCTCAATGATTGCACCCTGACGGCCACGGAAACTGTCGTAGCCGAAGATGTCCTTGAGGACGCGTTGAGCCTGTTCGAGCATAAAAACTCCAAAAATCACCGAAACATCCCTGCAAGGCTGGTTCAGAACCACGAAAGCTGCACAAACAAATCGTAAGTACGCATTGCATGACGCTGCATATTTCAGCCGTGACGCCAGCAGGGCATCACAAAACGCGCGAGTATACCCGAGCCCTCCCCTGCAAAGGGCGCCGCTGATAAGACGCACGCAAGCCAACCGCGGGAGCAAATATGCCGCGCGGCTGGCCTGAGCGCTCAAGAAGGCCTAGAATTCCCGCATCGTATATTCCCCAAGGTAGCCCTTTAATGTCCTTCGCTGAGCAACTAACCCGCCTGCAAGTCTTCCTCGACGCCGACGAGCTGCATGACGAGGCGCTGGACTATGTGGCCGCCCACGGCTACCTCACTGCGCTGTCGATCTGTTCCGAAAGCGTTCCCGACCGAGAGTGGATCGACGCTCTGTTCGCCGAAGAGCCGCATTACGCCGACGACACCGAGCGTGAAGCGATCGAATCCACCCTGGTGCTGCTCAAGGCTCACATCGCCCGCCAACTGGCGTCCGACGAAGAGTTCGAGCTGCCGTGCGATCTCGACCTGGGCGACGACCCGGACGATTCCGACCTGCGCGGCTGGTGCATCGGTTTCATGGAAGGCGTGTTCCTGCGCGAAGCCGCCTGGTTCGAAACCGCCGAAGACGAAGTCAGTGAAATGCTGCTGCCGATCATGGTGGGTTCGGGTCTGTTCGACGAACAGCCTGAGTTCTCCGACATCGCGGCCGACGCCAACCTGATGGACGACATGATCGTGCAAATCCCGGAAGCCCTGACCGCGCTGTACTTGCTGTGCAACGCGCCAGACGAAAAGCCGGCGATCCTCAAGCCACGTCACCACTAAGGTTTTGCCTATGGACAAACCCATAGGCAACCGCCCCCTGATGTTGCGCTACGTGCTGCTGGCCATCGGCTGGCTAAGCGTAGTGCTGGGGGTGATCGGGATTTTCCTGCCGGTGCTGCCCACCACACCGTTCCTGCTGTTGGCGGCAGCCTGCTTCGCCCGCAGTTCGCCGCGTTTCTATCACTGGCTGGTTGAACATCCACGGCTTGGCCCCTGGATTCGCGACTATCTGGACGGCAACGGCATTCCGCTCAAGGGCAAGGTCTACACCATCGGGTTGATGTGGACGAGCATCCTGCTCTCCTGCTACCTGGTGCCCCTGCCGTGGGCGCGCGGGTTCATGCTGACCAGCGCGGTGCTGGTGACGGTTTATATCCTCAAACAGAAAACCCTGCATAAGCCCTGATCCCCCTCTGTGGCTCGAGGCTTTTGTGGCGAGGGAGCTTGCTCCCTCGCCACAAGAAACAACCCGCCGACATCCTTTCGTCCGACGACCTGCCCTCCCTCGCCGTAAACACCACCTAGACTTCAGACATCTGCACCCGAGCAGCCAGACATGTCCCGCAGTCTGCGTAGTCCAGGATGGTCAACGCTCCGACTTCGGTTCGGCGGATGGCTGTTGCTGGCGAGTTTTCTGCTGGCTGGGTTGGGCAGTGTCTGGGCCGACTGGGATTTTGCGCAGGTTCTGCAAACGGCCGAAAAACGCTACGGCCCCCTTGGCGAGGCCCGGGGACGGATTGAGGCCTGGAGCCAAATGCTGCAAAGCGAACGCAACCAGCCTGAGCGCGAACAGCTGAACGCGGTTAATCACTTCTTCAATCAGCAATTGAGTTTTCAGGATGACACGCGCATCTGGCATCAGACCGACTACTGGGCCACGCCCGTGGAGTCCTTGATCAAAGCCGCAGGCGACTGTGAAGACTACGCCCTGGCGAAATATTTCAGTCTGCGTCACCTCGGTATTCCCAGCGAAAAGCTGCGCATCACCTACGTCAAGGCCCTGAGCCAGAACCAGGCGCACATGGTGCTGACCTTCTACAGCAGCCCCACGGCCGATCCACTGGTGCTGGACAACCTGATCGACGAGATCCGCCCCGCCTCCCAACGCAAAGACTTGCTGCCGGTGTACGCCTTCAACGCCGAAGGCCTGTACTTGCCGGGGGCCAATGGTGGCAAACGCAGCAGCGACTCGAAAAAGCTGTCGCGCTGGCAAGACGTATTGAAAAAGATGCAAACCGAAGGGTTCGCCGTGGGCGAAGGCTAGCCGCCTTGCAAGGAGTGTTTTCATGTCACTGCGCAAACAGTTGTTCCTCGCCATTTGCCTGTTCTTGCTGGTGGCCTTCAGCGGCAGCTTTTTTGTCAGCCTGGAAAGCTCTCGCGAACAGATGCTCAGCCAGTTGCGCTCCCACGCCCAGGATGCCGCCACGGCGCTGGGCTTGTCGTTGACTGCGCAGATCGACGACCCGGCGATGATCGAATTGATGGTCAGCTCGATTTTCGACAGCGGCTATTTCAGCAGCATCCGAGTCATCAACATCGAGAATGAACAAGTGCTGGTGGAGCGCAGTGCACCGGCCAAAATCGAGGGTGTTCCTGGTTGGTTTGTCGATCTGGTGAACCTGCGCCCACAAGGTGGCGATGCGCTGGTCTCGCGTGGCTGGGACCAGGCAGCCCGGGTCGAAGTGCTGAGCAACCCGCAGTTCGCCCTGGCCAAACTCTGGGACAGCACCCTTGGCAGCCTGATCTGGCTGTTGATTTGTGGATTGCTCAGCGCCGTGTTTGGTGGCTGGCTGTTGCGCCGGCAACTGCGGCCGCTCGACAACATGGTCAAACAGGCGGAAGCCATCAGTAAACGCGAGTTCCGCAGTCTGCCGAAACTGCCGCGCACGCCGGAGCTCAAACGCGTGGTGCTGGCCATGAACCAGATGGTCGAAAAACTCAAAGCGCTATTCGCCGAAGAGGCCGCGCGCAGCGAAAAACTGCGGTCCGAATCCTATCAGGACAATCTCACGGGCCTGGCCAACCGGCGCTTGCTGGATGAACAACTGGCCGACCAATTACTGGAGTCCGAACAAAGCCGCGACGGTCATTTGTTGATGCTGCGGATCAACGACCTGATCGGCCTCAATCAACGTTTGGGCGGCCAGCGCACCGATGCCCTGATCAGCGCCGTCGGCGAATTGCTCAAGCGCCTGACGCAACCTGCGGAACGTCGCACCTGGCTCGCGGCGCGCAATCGCGGCGGCGAATTCAGCTTGCTGACCCCAGGCCTGGACAGTAAGGAGGCCGCACGCCTGGCCTCCGAAATCAGCGCCACCCTGGAAAACCTGCGCCTGACCGGCGCCAGCGACTGCATGCCCGTGGCGCACCTGGGCGTGGTCGCCTATCACCCAGGCGAACCGGCGAACGATGTGCTGCTGCGCCTCGATCAGGCGTTGACACAGGCCCGGCAACATCCCGAGCGGCCGTGGACATACCAGGCCGAGGCCGACACTGCGTCGAATCACTCTCAGCATGATTGGCGCAACTGGATCGACGACGCGCTGACCGAGGGCAAGATGCAGTTGTATTTCCAACCGGTGGTGCAATGCGCCGACACCAGTCAGGTGCTGCACCACAAAGTCCTCGCGCGCTTGCTCGACCCGCAAGGCGAGGCCGTTGCCGCCGGGCATTTCCTGCCGTGGATCGAACGCCTCGGCTGGTCGGCGCGGTTCGATCTGGCGATGCTCGAAACCACCCTCGAATACCTCGCCGCCAACCGCTGGCCGCTCGCGCTGAGCCTGTCCGGCAGCACCCTGCGCGACCAGACCCAGTTGAAACTGATCTGCGACATACTCCAATCATTGCCGGAACTGGCGCCTCTGCTGACCCTGGAAATCGACGAACGCCAACTGCCGCCCCCCGAAGAACTGCAACGCCTGAGCCACAGCCTGCTCAAAACCGGTTACCGCATCGGTCTGCAGCATTTCGGCGGCAGCTTCAGCCAGATCGGCAACCTGACTCAACTGGGGTTGGCGTACTTGAAAATCGATGGGGCGTACATTCGGGGTATCGATGAGCAGAGTGATAAGCGGTTGTTTATCGATGCGATATACCGGGCGACCAACAGCATCGATCTGCCGTTGATTGCGGAAATGGTCGAGACCAAAGGGGAACTGGAGGTGATTCGGGAGTTGGGGTTGTTTGGGGTGATGGGGCGGTTGATCGGGCCGCCGGAGCCGATGTAGTTTTACAGCGCTCTATGTCCATGGTGTTCACCTGTTTTCATTCACAGTAGAATCCGCGCCATATATGTTCCCCGGAAACATCACCTCTGCCGCAGCCTGGCATCGGTCCACATGGAGGAAAGTCTGTGAAACTGATCAGGCTGGAGCTGGAAAACTATCGCTGTTTCCCCACATTAACACTCGAACTGGATGCCCAGCTGACCTTGCTGGTTGCTCGAAATGGTCAAGGCAAGACCAGCCTGTTGGATGCGATCAAGGTTGCGTTGTGGCCCTATGTTCGTGGTTTTGATCTTGGCAGCGCTACCAACGATCTTACGGGAATACATCCTGACGATGTTTTTCTGCGCCCTGTTACAGCGCATCAGATGGAACCTTCACTTCCCGCGTGCCTGACCGCCCAGGCTGTATTCCAGAATGAGGAATTACGCTGGTCACGCCGACGGGAAAGCATCCGCAAAGGGACGCAAACTCGTGGCGACGCTGGGGCCTCCCGGCTGGAAGCCTCCGCTCATGTACTGGAAGCCCTGATTTTCAACAGTGCTGTAAAAGACCAATTACCTCCAACCTTACCCGTCCTTGCTTACTACGGCACCGGCCGACTCTGGAGTCAGAAAAAACTGACCGCGGCTTTTGAAAAGGCCGAAAACGCAGAGTTTTCCAGAACCTATGGTTATCGTGACTGCCTGGACCCGGCCTCCAGTTATAAACATTTTGCCAAATGGTACACACGAATTTTCCGCAGTTATCGTGAAGAACAGATTCGTAATATTGAGCGCGGAAAGCTAAGTATCGATGTAAAAGACGAGTTTGCGCACCCAGTGCTAGCGGTACAAACCGCAGTGAATGCTGTCCTGGCCACCCAAACTGGCTGGAGGGACCTGGCTTATAGCAGTGAGTTCGCCGATCTGGTGCTCGAACACCCAGTTCACGGAATATTGAAGGTCAGCCAGCTCAGTGACGGTATTCGCAATATTGTCGCTCTGGCTGCCGATATCGCGTACCGCTGCGTCAAACTCAATCCGCACCTAGGCATCATCGCCCCTCGCGAAAGCACTGGAGTCGTGTTGATTGACGAAGTCGACATGCACCTTCACCCCGCGTGGCAGCAAACCGTCATACCTGACTTGCTCGGGGCTTTCCCGTGTATTCAATTCATAGTGAGCACCCACAGTCCGCAGGTCATTACTTCAGTACCGGCACACTGTATCCGCGTACTGCAAACCGCAACCGATGAGAAGGGACGGCGGGTCATCGTGAGTAATGTGGATCAACAGACTCAGGGCGTTGCCAGCTCGCAAGTGCTCGCTAATGTCATGGATATAGATCCAACACCCGACAATGAGCCCGCGCAAAAACTGAGTGCGTACATGGCGCTTATCCAGCAGGACCTTCATGAATCAGCAGAGGGTCAGGTTTTGCGCAAGTACCTGGATGAGCATTTCGGCACTCAACATCCCAACATGCTCGATTGCCACCGGCTGATCAGGCTGGAAACGTTCAAACGTAAACAGCTGACAAGACAGTAAGACGAAGGAGTCGGTTACATGCGTAAGCTTGTTCGGGGTGAAGGACCGCATTGCCTCACCCGTTACAGACATGGATTGCACCGGTGGTCGCAGGAGTCGCCGACACCGGATGAACGTGCGCAGATCTGGCAACAACTCAACGTCATGCAGGATGTCCGCTGTGCTTACTGCGAAGCCGATATCAGTAAACCTGGCCATTCACATCTAGAACATTTCCTTCAGCGAGACAGACACCCTCAAGGCACATTCGACTGGAGTAATCTGTTTGGCTCATGTAATCGGGAGGAGTCTTGCGGAAAATTCAAGGACCGCTGCGGCGTTTATGAACCCCGCGTCTTACTCAAGCCCGATGAGGACAACCCTGACGATTATTTCATTTTCGTCAACGACGGCACCATTACACCGCGCGCAAATCTGGATGTCCGGCTACACCAGAGAGCGGTCGAAACCTTGCGCATCTTCAATCTGAATGCTGAAAACGGTGCACTGCGCGAAATAAGACGTGAAGCGGTACGAGGCTATCTAAAAACTGCCGAGGCGCTTCAAGAAATGTTTTTGGAAGATCCGGAAAATGAAGATCTTCAGCTTTTCCTTGAGGCTGAAATTCTGGAAACCGCCTACCTGCCGTTTGCGACAGCGATCCGCCACACATTATCAGTAGCCCTTTAACCCGCAGACGTTCCAAGCTCATGTGCTGAGGCCAAAGGGGAACTGGAGGTGATTCGGGAGTTGGAGTTGTTTGGGGTAACGGGGCGGTTGATTGGGCCGCCGGAGTTATGTGACGCCGGACGACCGTTCGTCTTAAACTTGAGTTGGCCTATCAGATCTGACAGTAGCCAGACGCTGACACTATCGTTTTAATCCCTCTGTATCGGTGCCGTCCGTCCCGGAGTTTCAGGCACTTCATATGGAAGGTGCGCATTCATGAACAGCCCAATCGCTACTCCCGACACGGCCTCCAATCAACAAGAAGTTGTATTCCCACCCGAGAACGGCGGCATAGGTCTGTTTGCAATCAGCCCCCCTCTTGTCATAGGTCACAAACCACAGCATGACGGGGCTCAAGGGATCAACATAAATATGGTGGAGAGCGATGTTGAGGGCCTGTTGGCTTATCTCTTTCCATACTTGGAAATGACCCGTGGCGACAAGGTTGACGTTTACCTCGGAGACGAGATCGTTCCAGTCGCGAATATCAAAGTCAAAGACGAGCATTTCGATGATCAAGGGGAGGCGAAACCCATCCCTTTCCATATTTCGATGGATGATATGAAATCCACGTTCCCCCCCTTGCAGCCCAAGAACAGGAAATGCTGGTTCAAGATTGAGAGATTGAGTGGCAACTCCGAAGAATCGCCGCGAACCTCGCTCTGTTTCCTTAACCCGGAACCGGGTGAACAGGATCCTGACCCCGCCATGCCCTACAACCAGGGCCTCAATCGGGTTGAATGCTCGGAAACCATTATCGACAAGACGGTGGTTGCTGAAGGCTTGTCTCTGACCGTGCGGGAGTATTTCAATCAATCCGTCGGTGACAAAGTGGTCATCGTACTCGGCCCCTTACGCTGGGAAATCACCATCACCGCGCTCGGTGATGTAGTCATTGATGTGACACCGGAAGAACTCGCCTCCTTGCCTGCCACCAACACACTTTTAACGCGTTGGATGGTCATCGACCGGGTGCATAACTCCAGCGGATGGTCGGACGCGCTCAGCATCGTGTTCAAACCCTTGATTACACTGCTGATTGCGCCAATCTTCGAACTGGCTGATGAGAACGATGTGGTCCATCACGAAAAACTGGTGGGCGCCCCCCTGCCGATACTGATCACTGGAAGATTTGCGCTTAACGACATTATCAAACTGAAACTCGCAGGTTTTACAAAGGCAGGTGAGGCGGTCAGTCACACCTATACCCGAACGGTGTCGCTCGCCAGCAGATCCGAGACGTTCGACGTCGAAAACTGGCGGGTACAAAACGTAATCGATGGCAGTCTTTGTGCCGACTATGAATTGATCAAGGCTGGCACGTCACAGTTCTCGAAACCCGCCAATGCCACGGTCTCCGGCGAGGCTCAGCCATTGGGCCTGCCAATTGTCGAACCGCTGGTGGACAACAAAGTACCGGTCGACACCGACATGGCCACGGTGCGGGTCGCCGATTACTGGCCCTTGAAACAAGGCGCGGTTGTCAAACTTTACTGGCAAACCACCGATCAAGGCGGAATTCCGGCACTGTTCATTTTCCGGCAGATCGTTATCAACCCGACACAACCCATCATTTTCCAGGTGCCTGCCAAATACATCGCCCCTTACGCCAGTACTCCTTTGGCCGTGTACTGCTCGGTGACCAACCAGGGTGAGGTGGAGGTGTTCTCCAATTTGCTGCAGTTGATGTTTGGCGATGCGGCACAGATTGTATTAGAGCCACCGTTTCCGGTTCCGCCAGCCACTCGCACGATCGACTCGCTGGGTGCTCTCCCGACGGTACGGGTCGAGTTCCTGGCGGCGATTGCTGAAGACAAGGCGAGGCTGGTGGAAAGAAGAGCGCCGGACGGCTCACCACCCTTCCCGCTTACCCTTCTGAACCAGGACAAGCGCGCCAACTTTGTGCTGAACAGGGAGTTTCTTGTAGCCCGCCAGGGCACGTCGTTTCAGTTGCACTGGAACTTGAACCGTGATGGGGAAAGAGTCGCGTCCTCGGAATCATTGGCTTTGACGGTCAAGCCGATTGCCGCCGAAGATCCGCGGCTTCCAACACCGGAGATTGAAGGGACAAAAACAAAACTGGACGTAACAACTCTGCTGCCCACCACTATTCTCATCGTGGCTGAATGGCTGGGTCAGGTCAGTAAACTACCGGTATGGTTGCGTTATGAGGAAGTTATCGACGGGAGCACCGCCGACTATTATGACGACCGTGTCGGTGAGCCACACCAAGGGCCTGGCCTGAAGCGCCTGGTGCCATTGGAATGGTTGAAAGCACGTAAAGACGGGAGTACGTTGAAAGTCAGCTTTTGGGTGAATCTGGATGGGAAGTTGGATTTTGCGACAGCGACGCTTTTTCCAGTAAAAACTTATGAAGTCGTTAATATCAGGCAAGGTTTTGAAGACTGGGAAGGGGAAAAACAACAGCAGTTCCCACCAAATCAACCTATAACATTTAATAGTGGTTTGACGGTAACTACGTTAAGAGTTGCAAGCAACAATAGCTATTCCGCCTTGCAAATCTTCACTCCTCCAGACCCACTTCTGGGAAAAATATCATTTTTAGCTCACTACAACTCGTCCGTTCGATTTAGCTGGAGCAACATTAAAGTCATCTCTGTCGAATTTGTACACCTACACAACTCCACACCAGGAAATAAAATAACATTCTATGATTTGAACAATAAGTACCTTGACTATATGCTTATTCCATTATCTGACAACTTCGCAAAACTTCTAGCATACAAACCACCAGCCGGACAATTTATTGGATCATTTGTATGGGAAGGTGTCACAGAAAATGACTCTGGCATTTGGATCGACAATATAAAATGGACATACACTTAGAGTACAAAGCTGATAGAACTATTTATACCAAAATGGTACGTATTTATTGACCTCTCCTTTCTATCTTCCGACATCTGAGTAAGCATAATCGGCGATATTTAAAAGACATCTCCAGACACTCACTAACAGCATCGATTTGCCTTTGATTGCGGAGACAATAGAGACCGAAAGAGGGTTCGACCGCTCGTCTTAAACCTATAAACACCTGTCAGATCTGACAGTAGTCAGCCGTTCCCGTCTGGTGTGTGATAAGCCCGCGTCCCGAGAAAACTCAGGGCTTGTCACCTGGCACGGCGCCGATCGCCCACACACTGTTCACCGACACGTTCCGCGAGGCGGGCGACAACCCGAAAGCGGTGGCCGAGTTCTATGTCATCGATCAGTTGGACAACCGGGTCAAATCCCCGGAAAAACGCCTGGACATCCACCTTGACCGCGTCGAACTCGAGAAGGCGATACTTCGGGAAATCCCGACCGAAAACAATGACGCCCCAGCCATTGTCGATCTGGCCAAGTTGAACGGCGGGCCGTTGTGGGCCTTGGGGTTGGGTCCAATCCGCATGGCATCGTGGTCAGCCGGGACGGCACTCGCATTTATACCGTCAGGACAGATGTCAGTCTGCTCGTGGTGATCGATGCCCGTACCCATGCAGTCATTCACAACATCCCAATCGGACTTGGCGCATGGCAATTGGCACTCAGTCCGGATGGCAAGTCTCTCTGTGCTAGTGAGTGGGATAACGGCAAGGCCATCGTGATAGTCGATACCACGACCTTTAGCGTCCGTCGCATCCCGGCCGGCCGCGACTCTGCAGGTGTAGCCTTCAGCTCGGACAGCACTCGCATCTATATCTGCAATTACACGGACAACAATGTTTGGGTCGTCGGGAATTAATGAGGCAGACCACGACAAGTCTAGAACCAGCCGTTTGGAACGACGGATGGGGATTGGTGAGCTGGCGGTGCGAAAATTCTGAAAAGCCATCGCACATGACCGCTCGTCGCAAACCCACCGTCACCTGTCAGATCTGACAGTAGCCGTTTTTCTTCTTTCGCGGTGTGATGAGGCTCGCTCCCGAAATGGCTCGGGCACAACGCGCCAGGAGAACAAGATGAGCATCAACGTCAATTCAGCACAGGCCAGCGCCGGACTTTTGTTGGTGCCCATGTTCATCCCGGGGTGGAGAACACCCGTGCAACCGGCGGGGCTCGCCCACGGCGGCATACCCTTGTCCATTTATCAGGCGCCTAATGGCCTGGCACTGGTGATTGATCCCCTCACGATGCTGAAAACTTTTACGCTGGATGCATTCGACACCGTGGAGGTGTGGGTCAACGGCAAAGCCACTGCCGTGAGCAAGGTCATCCTGCCGGGAGAAGAGCAACTGCGCATTCTCCTGTACCTGCCGCTGGGGAGGCTGGTGAACGGCGTCAATCAGCTGTTTTACCGGGTCACCCGGCCCAGCGGGAATTTTGAGGACTCGACCCCGGTGCTGGATGTGCTGTATCACGACCCGGCACCCGGTAACCCCGCGCCGGCCGGTATCACCATCGTCTTTCCACCCAACATCGTCGCGAACGGCGTCGGTCCTGCAGATGCAGCGACGGGGGTATTGGCCACCTTCATCATCAGCTTCGCGCGGCCATATGATGAGATTCGCCTGGACGTGGGCACCTGGAGCACCACGATTAAAGTCACTGATCCTGCCAAGGCGATCACACTGACCCTGACCGCCGCTGATTTCCAGCAGATCGGCGACAACGCCAAGATGCCGGTCAAGTGCACAGTGACCGACCAGTTGGGCAACGGTAACCAGTCGGCGACAACCTATCTGGACATCCACGCCAACCGTCTCGATCTGCTGGCCCCGACCGTCAAGGGGCAGACAGGCAACAACTTCAATCCGACCCTGCAGGACGTTGTGACGGTAGTGCCGCGCGGCTCGCTGCTGCCCACCCACAAGGTGACCATGATCTGGCGAGGCGCGACCGGCACGTCGGCGGCGGGCTCCTACACTAGCGCACCACGGCTGGTCAGTTCGGGGCTGGAGTTTGTCGTGCCGCGCTCGGTGCTGGCCTACAGCCTGGGCAAAACCGTGACCGTCAATTACGTCATCGAACACAACGGCATGACCTTCACCTCATTACCCTTGTCGCTGAACATTCTGCCGTTGCCGACGACGGCGCTGATCCCGCCGAAGATTGTCGAGGCCGATGCCAACAATGTGCTTGACCTGATGGCACTGGGCACCAAAGACGCGACCCTCCACGGATTGCTCTGGACGCTGATCGAAGCGGGTCAGCAAGTGCGGATGAGGCTGGAGGGGAAAAAAGCGGACGGCACGGCGCACAACCTGCAAGTCTGGAGTGGCGGAACCTCAAAGGTCAACGCCACGTGGGTCAGCCAGGGCTTCTGGCCATATACATTGGCCAACAGCTACCTCAAGCTGCTCGGGCACGGTTCTACATTGACAATCAAGTTCAAGGCGTCTCTGGATAAGAGCAATGTCGAGGCAACGGCGGTGGTGTTTCCGGACCGTACCTACACCATTAAGTCGGTGGAGCTGGTTGTTCCGACCTTGAGCAACGTAACGGATGCCGGCAACAAGGAAGTTCCGGAGGGTGGGCTGACCGCCAGTATCACCCTGAAGCTCAAGGGCACAGCCAGCAAGGGGCAGCCCGTCGAGATCTTCGACGGCAGTGGCCCGAGCGCGGTGTCCAAGGGCACGGCGACCGCCAACGCGACAACGGGGATCTGGGAACACACGATTACCGTGCCGGAGGGCGGTCGCCGCTTGTATGCCCAGTCGCGGTATCACCCCACCCCCGTTTACTCCAACGTGCGCAACCTGACGGTGGTGGCTGTGATTGTGCCGACGCTGGTCAATGTGCTGGACGCCAACAACGTCGAAGTGCCGGAGGGCACCAGCACCATCAAAACCACATTGAAACTCAAGGGCAAGGCGAGCAACGGCCAGCAGGTTGAAATCTTCGACGGCAGTGGCTCGAGTGCAGTGTCCAAGGGCACGGCGACCGCCCACGCGACCACGGGAATCTGGGAGCACACGATCACCGTCGCGCAGGGTGGCCACCGCTTGTACGCCAAATCGCTGTATCACCCCACCGCGACTTACTCCAACGTGCGCAACCTGACGGTGGTGGCCACCAAACCAAGCATCACCGCACTGACGGATTCCAAAGGTCCGGTCGCCCATAACGGAACGACTTACGACACCGAGGTCACGGTGACCGTCGCTGCCGATCCGAACCAGAGTATCCAACTCTACGATGGAGCCAAGGCCATTGGGGCGCCTATTCCACTTGATAGCAAAGGGAGTGGGACTACGAAGTTATCGGCTCTGGAGCAGAAGGTTTTTTCCCTCACCGCCAGAGCCGTTTATGGCAATCAGCTGGAATCCCCCGCGCGCATCTTTACACGCAAAGCCCATCTGGCAGTGACCCTGACGTCGGTCAAGCATTCGCGAGGAGAGCTGGGCGAGGGACAGAGTACCGCCAGTGCCTCTGTCACACTGGAAGGATCGGTGACACCTTTTTATAGCGTGCAGATCCATCACAACAACAGTGCCAAGAATATCGTGCAGAGCAACGCAAGTGGCTTCTGGACTACCCCCCTGCCCATCGTCACTGGCCTAAACAGGGTATACGCCACAGCAGTAGCGACCGGGTTGAATTCCAACTCACGGAGTTTCACCAGAGTAGTGCCATCCACGTCTGAAAATTTCGATCAATACTCAACGAGACACGTATCGCCAGGTCTAAACATCCCACTAAACAGCATGACTATTTACCATTTAGGGGGCACCGGCTTTATCGGGATAGCTCCACTGGCTGACTTATTCACTGGTCCCTATCCTCAGATACCGGGTAAAAGTAGTGGGCAGACTCTGGAGATGCATTGGAAAGGCCTTGGCACGTCACAACATATGCGTATTCGATTCAACTGGGGCTATTCCAGCGTCAGTTTTTTTGTCAGGTTCGCGCAAACCCATAATCTATGGATAAGATTTTTAGACATAAATAACAACATAATCCATCAATACACACTCCCACTTAATTTCGATGCACAACTTGTTAGTTACTCGCATCCCAGTACCGATATTTGGGGTGTAGAAGTCCAAACCTCGACAACTGATTTAATTTCTATTGATTGTTTCAAGATGACTTACAGATAATTTATAGGCTGAAATATTACTCCAACAAAACGGTCTTTCCCGGCCGATTTGGGCAACGCTCAACCGCCAACCAACAGTTTGTCGGACGAAAATGGGCGTATCTGGGCACGCCATTATTTATCAGCCCTGCCTCTCCTAAGCCTGAGTGAGAAATAAACAGCGATGTTTAAAAGACATCTCCAGACACTCACTCAGGCTACACATCCTTGCGTCGTTACCTACGACTGCGCCAGAATCCGCCGGCTTGTGCGCTTTGTGTCTGGTCTTTATCGTTTCCGGGTCGCTGAGATTCAGCGATCGGGTTTAGCGACTTGGACTATTCAAAGTGCATCAGCGCTCCAGACTTTATTGCCGACTTTTGACGTCTGCAATTACGTTATGGTGGCTGTATGCGGGAGACCCTCGGGTCTACCGGGTGCCTTTGACCGGTTCGCTAACCTGCATACAGTCACCACCCTTACCTGTTTAGCGACAGGTTCTGATGGTGCTATTTCCAAAGGAGATTCACCATGTTCAAACCAACACCCAACCCACCCGAAACCGACGACGTTTCCCCCTACGAAACCCCGGACTCCAAAAAACTCAACGAAGCCGCCGAGCGCGCCCTCGATTACTACCTCAAACCGTCCGCCCCCAAGCCCCCGCGAAAACCGAGCACGATTTACACCGTTGCCCCGGACATCGACATCGAAGAGCTACTGGCCAATGCCTGCGAGTCCTTTGCCTCGGCCAAGGTGATCGCCAGTGACTGTGCCGGGTTTCTGGAGGGGCCGCAGCGCAATACGATACTGGGTGTCGCGCAGCTCATCATGTTCGGCGAGCTGGCGGTGAGTCGGGCGCTGGACAGTCTGGAGCTGAAGGCTGACCCGGCCCTATGACCTGAGGTCAAACGCTGACCCCTGTGGCGAGGGAGCTTGCTCCCGCTCGGCTGCGCAGCAGTCGTAAACCCTGTATATGCGGTCTACCTGATGCAATTGGGTCGAATGGTTTTGGGGCCGCTTCGCAGCCCAGCGGGAGCAAGCTCCCTCGCCACATGAGGTGTATCCGGGCACAGGGCCGGTAGATAAATCCTCAAACAACAAAAAACCCGCCATCCCCTTTCACCGGGAATGGCGGGTTTTGTCGTTTCAGATCACACGGTATCCACTTTCAACGAATGGTCATTCAACATGCCGTTGATAATGGTCGCGGTATCGTGACCGCCGGCAATCACACCATTCGCTCCGGGGGTGACGCCGTAATGGCTGGCCAAATTCACCCCCGCCAAGTCAATGGTCTGGCTCGGCGTGGCGCCGGCCATGGTGCTGACGTCGATGCTGGTGACCAGTGAGGCGCCGCTGCCGGTGACTTTGAAGTGCAGGTAGTCATCCAGCGATGCCGCGGTGCCGTTCTCGCCTTGCAGTAGTTGCGACAGGTCGAGTTTGTCGGTGCCCGGCGTGAAGTCGGTGATGACATCGTGGCCGCTGTTGCCTTTAAGCCACTGGAAGGTGTCGGCGCCGCTACCGCCGGTGAGGGTGTTGTCGCCCAGGCCGCCGA
The DNA here is from genome assembly GCF_058148225.1 of Pseudomonas sp. DF5. NCBI lineage: Bacteria > Pseudomonadati > Pseudomonadota > Gammaproteobacteria > Pseudomonadales > Pseudomonadaceae > Pseudomonas > Pseudomonas sp. DF5. Next base: position 83,302 of record NZ_JBYVYM010000022.1, on the reverse strand, counting down.
TCAGGAAGTCGTCGCCGCCCCCGCCGTTGAGCACATCGTTACCCAGACCGCCGTTGATGATGTTGCCGTTGTTGTCGCCCGTGAGGCTGTCGTTGAAGTTCGAGCCCGTGAGGTTTTCGATGCCGGTCAGGGTGTCGGTGCCTGCGCCAACGGTGTTTTGCGCGGTGAGCAGGCTGAGGTCGACAGTGACGCCGGCGGTGGCATGGGCGTAGCTCGCGGTGTCGTTACCGGTGCCGCCGTCGAGCAAATCGTTGCCCGGTCCGCTGAACAGCAGATCGTTACCGGCGCCGCCGTGCATCTCGTTATTGCCTGAGCCTGCGGTGAGCACGTCGTTGCCGTCACCCGCATTGATAATGTTGTTGCCGGTGCCTGCGATCAACACGTCATCGCCCGAGGTGCCGGTCAGTGTATGGCCGGCCTGATAGGTGATGTCGACTGCCGCGCTGTCGTTGCCACCGTGGTTGTCGCTGGCGGTGTAGGTGCCGTGGAAGTCTGGCGCGGAGTCCTGGGCTCCGGCGTAGTTGACCGTCATGGTCAGTTGATAGTTTTCCGCCCCCTTCCCGCTGTTGCCCGGCCCCCCGTCGTCGATATTGGTGATGTGGATCTGGTACGTGCCGTCCGCCGTGGCAGTGATGGTCTGGCCGTCGGCGAGAGCCATGTAAGCGCCGCCGTTGACCGAGTACTCCATGGTGACGTGGCCGGCCGCCAGGTTGTGGTCCAGGTTGAGGGTTTCACCCTGTTTGAGGTTGACGGTGATGCGGTCCTCATCGTTGGCATTGTTGGCGCTGACCGCCCCCAATGCCCCGCTGACCACCAGCATGGCGGTCATGGCGGCAGCGTTGGCGACGAATGCGCTGCGGGCGATGGTCACGGCCTGGACGTTATTGCCGGTGAAACTGAAGCTCGAGTTGGTGCCGGTAAAGTCCGCCCCCTTGGCCGTCCAACCCGTGTTGAAGGTAGTCGGCGATGCCGTGAGCGCATCACCGTTGGGGTCGGTGTCGTTGGCCAATAGCAGCTCGCCCGGCACCCCGATACTGCCCGACAGCACGTTGGTGATGATGTGATCATCGACCGCCACCGGTGGCGAATTCGGAATCACGTTGACTGTCAGGGTCGAACTGGTGAGATCGCCATCGTTATCGCTGGCGGTGAAGCCGATGTTTTCGGTGATCTGCACGGCCGTGGTTTTCTGCGAGGTGTAGATGTACTCGCCGGTGTCGAGGTTCACCAGCAGCGTGCCGCTGTTGTTGGTGGCGATGCTCAGGGTGTTGTCGACGGTGTTGAAGGTGCCGTGGTTGGCGCCGCCGCTGAAGTTCAGCGAACCCTGATTGCTGTTGGCTTTCGGGTCGTAGGTATAGGTGGTGCCGTCGACCGTGAGGGTTTTGATGAAACCGCCATCGGCGCCGAACGTACCGCCCTCACCCAGCAGCGAACCGGTGACCGGCGCGCCTTGCACCGTGCCCGAGAGGACCGAGTTGAGTTGGTTGAGGTCAGTCACCACCACAGCGTTGGTGTCGGTGTGCGTGCTGCCGTCATAGGCCACCGGATCGAGGCTGGCGTTATTGACGCCGCTGCCCAGGCCGATGGCGTAGTTCTTGATGCCATTGGCGTCGAGGAAGGCTTTGAGCGCGATCTCGTCCGCGGTGCCGATGTCGCCTTCGTTGGGTTTGCCATCGGAGAAGAAGTAGCCGACGTTCTGCGCCCCGGTGAGTTTGCCCGAGGTGTCGAATGCGGTTTCCATGGTCGCCACGGCTGCGTCGTAGTTAGTGCCGCCGCCCGCGGTCAGCGTAGCGATGATCGACTTGGCCGTCGCCACATCGACCCACACCGAGGCCTGGTCGGTGGCGCTGCTGCTGAAGGTGACGATCTGCACCTTCACGTCGCCCAGGTTGTCGTACTTGTCGAGCAATGCGCTGATCGCCTGCTTGGCCAGATCCAGCCGCGACAGGCCCGACACGCCGGAAGGGTCGTCCATGCTGCCGGACACATCAATCACCAGCATCAGGTTGGAGTCGATCTGCACGGCCGGCACCGAACGGTCCGAGGCGACGGCGTGAGGCACGTCATCGACGATGTTGACCACAAGGGTGCCGGTGGTGCTGTTGCCGATGGCATCGGTGGCTAGGTAGGTGAAGCTTTCGTTCAAGGTGTTCGCGCCATCGTTGGCGTTCGGCAACGTTTTCGGCGCCGAAGTCAGCGTATAGGTGTAGGAACCGTCGGGATTGAGCAGGATCTGGCCGTAGGTGCCGGTGGCGCTGCCGACCAGGGTGTAAGTGATCGCGCCAGTGGCGCCAGAGACCGAGCCTGCCAACGTACCGGAGCCGGTTTCACCGGTGTTGCCGGGCTCGCTGCCGGTGACGCTGCCCGCCGCCAGGTCCTGCCCATCCTGGGTCAGATCCAACGCCTTTTCGTAGACAGTCACATCGGTATCGGTGGTCGCTACGAGGCAGTTGTTGGACACGTCAACGGTGATCGTGGCGGTGCTTTCATCGCCGTCGGCATCACGTACGGTGTAGGTGAAGGTGTCCGTGGCGCCCGCTTCGCCGACCGAATTCGGGTTGCTGTGGTACACGGCGTTGCCGCTGGCATCCAGGGTCAGGTAGCCGTAGGTGCCGGTGATTTGCGTGTTCAAGCCACCGATGGCCGAGGTCGAGGTGTCGCTGCCGGCGCGCACGCCGACCACTGCCCCACCCAAGGCCGGGCCGTCAGCACCGAGCACATCGTTGTCCAGCACATTGCCGCTGACCGTGCCGCCCTCCACCACCGAAACCGAATCGCAATGGGCCGTCGGCACGTCATCGACGATGTTGATCACGATGGTGCTGGTGACGCTGTTGCCCAACGAGTCAGTGGCCTGATAGGTGAAACTTTCGCTCAGGGTGTTCGGCCCATCGTTAGCGTGAGGCGTGGTCGAGGGCGCCGAAGTCAGGGTGTAGGTGTAGGAACCGTCCGGGTTGAGCAGGATTTGCCCATAGGTGCCGGTGGCGCTGCCGACCAGGGCGTAAGTGATTGCACCCGTGGCGCCAGTGATTGAACCGACTAATGTGCCGGAGGCGGTTTCACCGGTGTTGTCAGGCTCGCTGCCGATGACGGTGCCCGCCGCCAGGTCCTGGCCGTCCTTGGTCAGATCCAACGCCTTTTCGTAAACGGTCACGTCGTTATCGGGGGCCACCACGAGGGAACAGTTGGAGATGTCGATGGTGATGGTCGTGGTGCTTTCATCGCCGTCGCCATCGCGCACGGTGTAGGTGAACACGTCCGTGGCGCCCGGTTCACCGACCGAGTTCGGATTGCTGTGGTACACGGCGTTGCCGTTGGCATCCAGGGTGAGATAGCCGTAAGTGCCGGTAATGTGCGTGTTCAAGCCACCGATGGCCGAAGTCGAGGTATCGCCGCCGGCGCGCACGCCAACCACCGCGCCACCCAAGGCCGGGCCGTCAGCACCGAGCACATCATTGCCCAACACATTGCCGCTGACCGTGCCGCCTTCCGCCACTGAGACGACATCGGCATGAGCGGTTGGCACGTCATCGACGATGTTGATCACGATGCTGCCGGTGACGCTGTTGCCCAGAGAATCGGTGGCCTGATAGGTGAAGCTTTCGCTCAGGGTGTTCGGCCCGTCGTTGGCGTGAGGGGTGGTCGTGGGGGGCGAGGTCAGGGTGTAGGTGTAGCTGCCGTCCGGATTGAGCAGGATTTGCCCGTAGGTTCCGTTGGCGCTGCCGACCAGGCTGTACGTAATGGTGTCGCTGGTGCCGGTGACTGAACCCACCAGCGTGCCCGAGGCGGTTTCGCCGGTGTTGCCAGGCTCGCTGCCGACGACCGTGCCCGCCGCCAGGTCCTGCCCGTCCTTGGTCAGGTCCAGCGCTTTTTCATTAACCGTCACATCGGTGTCGGTGGCAGCCACGAGGGTGCAGTTGGCCACGTCGATGGTAATGGTGGTGGTGCTTTCATCGCCGTCGGCATCGCGCACGGTGTAAGTGAACACATCGGTCGCGCCAGGGCCGTTCACGGCATTTGGATTGCTGTGATAGACCGCATCGCCGTTGGCATCCAGGGTCAGGTAGCCATAGGTGCCGTTGATTTGACTGTTCAAACCACCGATGGCTGAAGTCGAGGTGTCGCTGCCGGCGCGTACGCCGACCACCGCGCCACCGAGTGCCGGCCCGTCGGCGCCGCCGATGTCGTTGCCCAGCACGTTGCCCGAGACCGTCGCGCCCTCGGCCACTGAGGCGTGGTCCGGGTTGGCGGTGGGCAAGTCATCGACGATGTTGACGTTGATCTGGCCCAACGCCGTGCTGCCGTCGACGTCAGTGGCGACGACATTGAGGTTCTCGGTGATGCTGTTGGTGCCGTTGGCGTTCGGGTGGGTTTCGTTATCCACCAGGGTATAGCTGTAGCTGACCACGCCGGTCGCGCTGTCGTAACCGGTGACGGTCAGCGTGCTGCCAAGCGGAGTGACGATCGACTGCGGGACGCCTGCGGCCACGCCACCGGTGACCACCGCGATGCCGCCCACCGCCAGGGTTTGCAAACCGTCGAGCGCGGTGACGGTGAAGGTGCCGCTCTGGGTCAGCGCCGGTGTGTTGGGGCTGCTGCCGTCGCTGAGGTTTTTTTCGTAGACGGTCAGTTCGCCGCCGTTGACGTTCAGGCCATCGAGCGTCACCAGGTCGTCGTTGTTATGGATGTTCAGCACCAGCGTCGCGGTGCTGGTATCGCCATCGGAATCGGTAAGGGTGTAGACGAAATTTTCGGTGCCGTTGCCGCCGCCGTGCAAGGCTTTGAAATCGGCATCGTTGGTGTTCAGGGTGTAGGTGTAGGTGCCGTTGGCGTTCAACACCAGGGTGCCGAACGTCCCGGTGAAGGTGCCGCCGATGATCGGCCCGCTATCGGGGCCGGTGGCAATGCGGTCGGCGCCCTGGACGTCGTTGGGCAGCACGCTGCCGGTCAGGGTCAGCAGGGTTTCCGATGCCGTATTGGCGTTGCTGTCATCTACGGCATGAGGCAGGTCATCGACGATATTCACATCAAGACTGCCAGTCGCGGTGGTGCCGTTGTCGTCCACCACGGTGACCGCAAACTGCTCGGAGAGACTGTTGGCGCCGTTGGCATTCGGATGCATTTCGTTGTCGACGAGGGTGTAGCTGTAGCTGACCACGCCGGTCGCATTGTCGTAACCGGTGATGGTCAGCGTGTTGCCGAGTGGCGTGACAATGGCATGCGGGAAGCCTGTGATCAGGTCACCGGAAACCACCACGATGCCGCCCACCGTCAGGGTTTGCACACCGTCCAGCGCAGTAATGGTGAATGTGCCGCTCTGGGTCAGCGCCGATGCATCAGGGTTGCTGCCGTCGCTGAGGTTTTTTTCGTAGACGGTCAGTTCGCCGCCGTTGACGTTCAGGCCATCGAGCGTCACCAGGTCGTCGTTGTTATGGATGTTCAGCACCAGCGTCGCGGTGCTGGTATCGCCATCGGAATCGGTAAGGGTGTAGACGAAGTTTTCGGTGCCGTTGCCACCGCCGTGCAAGGCTTTGAAATCGGCATCGTTGGTGTTCAGAGTGTAGGTGTAGGTGCCGTTGGCATTGAGTACCAAGGTACCGAACGTCCCGGTGAAAGTACCGCCGATGATCGGCCCGCTGTCGGGGCCGGTCGGAATGCGGTCGGCGCCCTGGACGTCATTGGGCAGCACGCTGCCGGTCAGGGTCAGCAGGGTTTCCGACGCGGTATGGGCATTGCTGTCGTCGATGGCCTTGGGCACATCGTCGGTGATATTGACGTCCAGCGAACCAGTCGCGGTATCGCCGTTGCTGTCGTTCGCAACCACAGTGAATTGTTCACTGAGATTGTTGGTGCCGTCACCGGCGGAATGGGTTTCGTTGCCGACCAGGGTGTAGCTGTAACTGACCACGCCGGTGGCCGGGTTGTAGCCGGTGATCGTCAGGGTGTTGCCCAGTTGAGTGGTGATCGACTGAGGAAAACCGATGGGCACCCCGCCACTGATCACGCTGATCCCGCCGATGCTCAGGCTGGTCAGCCCGTCGGGCGCAGACACCGTGAACGTGCTGTTCTGAGTCAGCGCCCCCGGGTTGCTGGCCGACCCGTCCGCCAGATTGGCTTCATTGAGGGTCAGTTCGCCGCCCGCCACCGACAGGCCGGTGAGGGTGACCGGGTTATTCGGCACGTCCGCGACAACCGGCGCGGCGATGCTGTTATTGCCATTGTCCGGCGCAGCGTCCCGGCGCTCCAGGGGGAATTCGGGAATACCGTTGAAACCTGCGGTGGGGAAACCGATGGTGGGATCGACCCGCCCGCCCACTTCCTCCAACAGCACAAAACTGTGACCACCACCCAGTGCACCACCGGGCGCGCCCGTGCCCGGTCCGGCGGCGGTGGCCTCAGCGGTCTGGGTCGGGTCGGCACCGGCGGCAATGGCTTTTTGCAGTTGCTCGACATCGGTCAGTTGCGCCTGGCTCGGCGTCACCGCATCGGTGGTTTCCACATGCGGCACTTGATGCGCCAGTAACTGGGCATTCATTTGCAGGCTGCTGTCACGCCCCAGGGTCAGCTCCTGGCCATTTTGCAAATGCACCGCCACCGCCCCTTCGGCCCCGGTGACCAGTTGCTCGCCGGCAAACAGCCGATCGCCCTCGATCAGTGCGCGTCGGGTGCCATCACCCGCCACTGCGTAAACCTGACCGATGACCTTACTGACAATACCGATGAGCGTTGCCATGTGCATTCCTCCGCTGCCAACTGCTGTCGGCATCCTGTTTGCGCGAAAAAGCGTGCTCATGGTTCAAGCAGGTGGTTGGCGAACATTAGCCAGGAGGCGTTTAACTAAAGTTAACCACTGCCTCCCCGCCCCCTCGCCAAGCGTGTCGTTCGCAAGTCATTTGTTTGAATCGGGATAAAACCCTCTGCAATCAATGGCATCGGAATCCCACTTTCAAAAGACCGGCCTGCGACCGATGCGTAACGGTTTTGAATCACCAGAGTGACAAAAAAATGTCGCCTCTAAACCGTCTCGCTCTCCTCCCCTCCAGCACTTCTTCGCCCTGTGTCGAAAAGTGAATGGAACTTTCAGAAACCCTGCCTACGCTCCGCAAAGCTAATAAAACAAAGGGTTTCGCATTGAACAATGTGCTGGATTTTTCAGGGCGCATAAGTTTTTTTTGGCATAGCCCTTATGAAAATTTTTTCTTAGCTACGCTTCAGGATGTTCTTAGCTCTGTTGTTACAGGCATGAAACGGTTTCAACTAAAAATATCGTCAAAAAAATGGCGACCGTTAAGCACCATCAGGAATCAGGGAGATGCACCCATGCGCGTTTTAACCCCCCTTTGCAGTGCGATTCTGCTGGCCATGGCCTGCACTTCTCAGGCTCAGGCGATGTCATTGACCGAGGCGATCCAGAGCACCATTGCGACCCATCCGGAACTGGCGTCGCGGGTCGATGCACGACTCTCGGCCGATGAGCAGATTAAAGTCGCCAAAGGGGGCTTTTATCCATCGGTGGATTTGAACGCCGCCTACGGGCGTGGCTACAGCGATAACACCACCACCCGGTCGCGGGGCAATCACAACACCGAAATCCTCACCTACACCCAGTCGGAACTGCGCCTGCGGCAGATGCTGTTCGACGGTTTCAACACCGCCAACGAGGTCGCGCGCACTAAAGGTGTGGCCAACTCGCGGGCTTATTACGCTCAAGGCACCGCCCAGGACCTGGCCCTGCGCACCATCGAGGTGTACCTCGAAGTGCTCAAGCGCCGCGAACTGGTGACCCTGGCCAAGAACAACCTGCAAGCGCACATGCGGGTCAACGATCAGATCAGCCTGCGTACCCAGCGTGGGGTCGGCAGCAACGCCGACTCTGACCAGTCCACCGCTCGCCGGGCGCTGGCGCAAAACAACCTCGATACCGCCGAAGTCGATCTGGCCGATGCCGAGGCGAATTTCTACAGCGTCGTGGGGCGCATGCCCGATGAACTCGAAACGCCACCGTCGACCCGTGGTGAATTGCCCACCACCCTGCCGGAAGCCCAGCAGAGCATGATGGAAAACAACCCGTACCTGAAATCCGCCCAGGCCGACGTGCAATCGGCCGAGAGCCAGTACGAAGTCGCCAAGTCGCCGTTCTACCCACGCTTCGACGCCGAAGCGGCGATGGGCGCCAATAACAACGTGCAGGGCGATGAAGGCCATGACAACGAATGGCGAGTGGGCGTGGTGATGAACTACAACCTGTTCCGCGGCGGCAGCGACAAGGCCCGGCTGGCCTCCGATGCGCACCAGATCAACCAGGCGCTGGACATCCGCAACAACGCATTGCGCCAGCTCAACGAGAACATCCACCTGGCCTGGAACGCCATGCAAAACGCCAAGAAACAAACCCCGACCGCCCGTGAATACGCCGAAACCACTACTCGGGTGCGGGCGGCGTATCAGGATCAGTTCGGTCTCGGCCAACGGACCCTGCTCGACTTGCTCGACAGCGAAAACGAGCTCTACAACGCCAACCGCCGCTACACCGAAGTGCGCTACACCGAGGAGTTCTCGATGTACCGGGTGCTGGCGAACATGGGTCAGTTGCTGAGCAAGCAACGGGTGGTGCTGCCCGCCGATGCGATCGCCGCCACCGAAGTGAAAAACGAAGCGCGCTTGCCTGAACTCAAATGAAGTAACGCCGTGTAGGAGCGATCAATGTGACCAGCATGGAAACCGGCAACACGGGTGTCGATCCGCGTCTGAGCTTCGATGATCCGCTTCTGGACGGCCTTTTGATTCTTTGCAAACTTCATGGTGCGACGGTCAGTCGCGCCAGCCTGAGTGCCGGGCTGCCAATGGCACACCAACGCTTGAGCCTGGACCTGCTGCCCCGCGCAGCGGCCCGGGCCAGTTTGCAGGCGCGGGTGCTGCGCCGTGAACTGGCGGATATTTCCGCGCTCAACCTGCCGGTGATGCTGATCCTCAACCATGGCCGCTGCGCGGTCTTGCGCCGTTGGGGCGACGATGGTCAGGCGCTGATTCTGCCCAGCGAAGCCGACGGCGGAGAACAATGGGTCAGCACGGACGAGCTGGCCGCCAGCTACAGCGGCCAGGCCTTGTTCGCCCGGCCGCGGCATGAGCTCGAAGATTTGCGCGCACCGCTGGTGCCGCGGGTCGAAGCGTGGTTTCGCGACACGCTGAAGCTGTCGAAATGGCTGTACAGCGATGCGATTCTGGCGAGCTTCCTGATCAACCTGCTGGGCCTGATGGTGCCGCTGTTCGTGATGCAGACCTACGACCGAGTGGTGCCGAACCAGGCCACTTCAACCTTGTGGGTGCTGTCGATCGGCTTGCTCATCGGCACCGGTTTCGAACTGGTGCTGCGGGTGGTTCGCGCGCATTTGCTGGACACCGCCGGGAAGAAAACCGACGTGATTCTTTCGGCGACCCTGTTCGAACGCATCACTGGCATGGCGATGAAGGCGCGCCCGGCGACCATCGGCGGTTTCGCCCAGAGCATTCATGACTTCCAGGGCCTGCGGGAGTTTCTCACCGCCGTCACGCTGACCAGCCTGATCGACATGCCCTTCGCCGTGCTGATGCTGGTGGTGATCGGCCTGCTCGGCGGCTGGCTGGTGGTGATTCCGCTGCTGGCCTTCCCCATCACGATCCTTTTCGCCATGGTGATTCAGGCGCGTCTGCGCGACACCGTGCAGAAGAGTTTGAGCCTCGGTGCCGAGCGCCAGGCCCTGCTGATCGAAACCCTCGGCGGCCTGGAAACCCTCAAGGCCTGCAGCGCCGAAAGCGAGCGCCAGCACAAATGGGAAAACACCCACGGCGCCCTCACCCGCCTCGACAGCCATGCGCGCAACCTGTCGGCGCTGGCCACCAACGGCACGCTGTTCATTCAGCAGTTCTCCGGCATGGCGACCATCGTCGCCGGGGTCTACAGCATCATCGCCGGCAACCTCAGCGTCGGTGCGCTGGTGGCAAGCTACATGCTCGGCAGTCGCGTGCTCGCGCCGCTGGGGCAGATCGCCGGGCTGATCACCCGTTACCAGCAAGCGCAACTGACCATGAAAAGCACCGATTCGCTGATGTCGCTGCCGCAAGAGCGCGATGCCAGGCAGCGGCCGCTGGAGCGCACGCAACTGCAAGGCGCCCTGGACGTCAGCGGCGTAACGTTCCACTACAACGGCCAGAACGCGCCGGCCCTGGCCAACGTCAGTTTCAGCATGAAACCGGGCGAGCGGATCGGCATCATCGGTCGCAGCGGTTCGGGCAAAAGCACCTTGGCGCGGCTGGTGATGGGTTTCTACGCGCCGGAAGAAGGCCAGTTGCTGCTCGATGGCCTGGACCTGCGGCAACTGGACGTCGCCGACCTTCGTCAACAGATCGGCTATGTCGCCCACGACCTGCCCTTGTTGGCCGGCAGCCTGCGCGACAACCTGACCCTCGGCGCACGCTACATCAGCGATGCCCGGATGCTTGAAGTCGCGGAGCTGACCGGCGTGACCGAACTGGCGCGTCAGCATCCACAAGGTTTTGATCGGCCGGTGGGCGAGCGTGGTCAACTGCTGTCGGGCGGGCAACGGCAATCGGTGTTGCTGGCGCGAGCCTTGTTGCTCGATCCGCCGATCATGCTGCTCGATGAACCCACCAGCGCCATGGACAACAGCAGCGAAGACATCCTGCGGCAGAAACTCCACGGCTGGGTCCAGGGCAAAACCGTGCTGCTGGTCACCCACCGCACCTCGATGCTCAGCCTGGTGGATCGGCTGGTGGTGCTGGACAACGGACGGATCGTCGCCGACGGCCCGAAAGAAGCGGTCATCGATGCATTGCGCAAGGGCCGCGTCGGCTCTGCGACGGTTTAGGAGTTGCCCATGTCCGTGGATCAAGGTTCCCGTGGCTACTTCAACAGTTTCGGCAAAAGCGCCGAAGTCGAGTTCATGCCGGAAACCGCCGGCGCCTCGTTGCAGGATTCGCCGCGCTGGTCGCGGATCACCGTGTGGCTGGCGGCGGCGCTGCTGATCAGCGCGCTGGTCTGGGCCAAATTCGCCGTGTTGCAGGAAGTCACCATGGGCGAAGGCAAGGCGATTCCGTCGAGCAAGATTCAGGTGATCCAGAACCTGGAAGGCGGCATCGTCACCGAGATTTTCGTTCGCGAAGGGCAAATGGTGAACAAGGGCGACACCTTGCTGCGCCTGGATGACACGCGATTCCTGTCGAATAAGGGCGAAAGCGAAGCGGACCGCTATGCCTTGATCGCGCAGGTCGAACGATTGTCTGCCGAAGCGGAAGGCCGGCCGTTCAAGCTGTCCCCGGAAGTCATCGCCAAGGCGCCGCAAGTGGCCGAGGACGAACGCTCGCTGTACGAACAACGCCAGCGCCGACTGGCCAGCGAACAGCGCACCTTGACCGAACAACTTCGGCAAAAAACCCAGGAGCTGGCGGAGTTCCGTTCCAAACAGGGGCAGTTCAGTTCCAGCCTGGCGCTGCTGCAACAAGAAATGAACATGTCGACACCGCTGGTGGGCACCGGGGCGGTGTCGCCGGTGGAAATCCTGCGGCTCAAACGCAGCGCGGTGGAAATCCGCGGCTCACTGAACGCCACGACCCTGGCGATTCCCCGGGCGGAATCGGCGATCAACGAGATCAAAAGCAAGATCGACGAGTCCGAACAATCCTTCCGCTCGGACGCGGCGAAGGAGCTGAATGAAAAACGCACCGATCTGTCGAAAATCACCGCCACGAGTATTGCCATCGACGACCGTGTAACGCGCACCACAGTGGTGTCACCGGTTCACGGCATCATCAAAGTGCTGAAGGTCAATACCATCGGCGGCGTGGTCCAGCCGGGCAGCGACATGGTGGAGATCGTGCCCGTGGAAGACAACCTGCTGATCGAAGCCAAGGTCCGCCCTCAAGACGTGGCGTTCCTGCACCCGGGCCAGAAAGCCATGGTCAAGTTCAGCGCTTATGACTACACGATTTATGGCGGGTTGAGTGCCAGGCTTGAGTTGATCGGGGCAGATACCATCACCGATGACAAGGGCAACAGCTTTTATCTGATTCAGGTACGGACCGACAAAAATCACTTGGGCGGGGATGTGAAACCGCTGCTGATCATTCCGGGGATGGTGGCGACGGTGGACATTATTACCGGGGAGAAAAGCGTGCTGGATTACCTGCTTAAACCGGTGTTGAAGGCACGGACCGAGGCGATGCGCGAACGCTAAGTCTCACGCTGTCCCTGTGGCGAGGGAGCTTGCTCCCGCTGGAGTGCGAAGCGCTCCCAAAACCTGCCAGCATGATTTCCCTGACACACAGGCTGAATGGCTTTGGGTCTGCTGCGCAGCCCAGCGGGAGCAAGCTCCCTCGCCACAAGTCATCACCGGCCGTGATTCTTCTGATAGGTCTCCTCCCCCATCGCCGCAATCTGCCCCTCGATCAACGCCTCGAACGGTTTTAATAACAGCTCGAAACTGCTCGGCGCTTCAAGGGTCTGCAACGCCTGCACAATTGCCTCCACCGTCGACAACGCCCCAGGCCCAGGTGCCTTGCGCAAGCGATAACGCGACACCCCGCCCTCGGCCAGGGTCACTCTGGGCAACGCCGCCAGCAATGGATTGAGGTGCAGCATCTTGCGCGCCTTGCGCCACGTGCCGTCCGGGACTACCAGCAACAACGGTTCATCATTGGCGGTATAAGTCTGCATCGGCTGAGCATCTTCACCGGGAAACAACAGCCGCGCCTGATAGCCCTGCTGATGCAACAACGCCGGCAAATCCTCAAACACCTCGCCGACGATCAGCTCGGCATTCTTGAGTCCCAACGCAGCCAATCGTGCGGTGTTCAATGCATGGTTCACTTCACTCGGATGCTGCAACAGCAACACCCGCGTGCGGCTATCCAGGCTTGGGATCAGCGGGCACAGGCAGTGAGTTTGCGGACGCAGGCAGCGCGGGCACTGGATTCTGGACATTTTCTTAAGCCTGATTGAGCTGTGCTTTGAGCAAATCACGGAAAGTCTGGATCAGCGGCTCGCGGCTGCGGCCACGGCGCACGATCATCGAGAATGGCGCCTGATAACCGAACGTCGCCGGCAGCAGCACGCGCAAATCACCCTTGTCGGCCCAAGCCTGGGCGTAGTGCTCCGGCAGGTAACCGATGTAGGCGCCGGACAGCACCAGAATCAATTGGGCCTCCATACTTTCCACGGTCGCCGCGCTGTGCTTGAAACCATGACGCGCCAGTTCGGCCTGGCTCCAATAGCCGCGACCGACCATGCGTTGCTGGGTGATGACCTGCTCGGGGATGCGCCGCTCGTTGAACAGCGGATGACGACTGCTGCAATACAACCAGTGTTGCTCGCGGTAGAGCGGCATGTAGACCAGACCGCTCATGCGCGTGGAAAAGGCACCGATGGCCAGGTCGAGGCGGTTGTCCTGCACGCCGAGTTGCAGTTCGTAGGGACTCATGACCGACAGGTGCAAATGCACCGCCGGGTGTTCCTGGCTGTAGGCGCCGATGGCTTCGGCGAATGGCAAGGCCTTGTCGCTGACGGTGGAGTCGATCACCCCCAGGTTCAACGTGCCGCGCAATTCGCCTTTGAGGGCGGCGGCGTATTGTTCGAAACCTTCGAGTTCGGCCAACAGACGCAGGGTTTCCTGATGGAACAGCTCGCCCTTGCTGGTCAGGCTGAAACCGCCGCGACCACGATGGCAGAGCACCAGGCCGAGGGCCGCTTCGAGCTGGCTCATATAAGTGCTGATGGCCGACGTCGAGAGATTGAGCTCGTGCTGGGCGTTGGCGAACCCCTGATGGCGGACCACGCTGACGAAGATGCGCAATAGTTTCAGGTCGGGTAAAGCGTTGGCCATGGGGAAGCTCCAGCAGAAAACACGCAGACGATGACGCCCGTAGCAGCTGCCGAGCTTGCGAGGCTGCGTTCGGCGGCGCAGCCGTCGTAAAACCTGACTGCACGGTATACCTGTAAGACCGCGTAGCTTGATTTCACGACGGCTGCGCCGCCGAACGCAGCCTCGCAGGCTCGGCAGCTGCTACATAAATCCTCGTCAGTCTATCGCCGCCATCGTCATTAGTTTAGAAAAATCTGAACTAAGTATTTGCCCGTAGCGATTCTTCCCGGCCACTGCATTTCGCAGAATCGGCCCACAGCGGAACCCGTCTCTCCCCGAGCGGCTTACCTGCATAAATAAAACAACGACGATGAGGCCTTACCCGTGGACAAGATTCTTCACCAACCACTGGGCGGCAATGAAATGCCGCGTTTCGGCGGCATCGCCACCATGCTGCGACTCCCCCATTTGCCATCCGCTGCCGGCCTGGACGCTGCCTTTATCGGCATCCCGCTGGACATCGGCACGTCCCTGCGCCCCGGCACCCGCTTCGGGCCGCGTGAAATCCGCGCTGAATCGGTGATGATCCGTCCGTACAACATGGCCACCGGCGCTGCGCCGTTCGACTCGCTGTCGGTTGCCGACATCGGTGACGTGGCGATCAACACCTTCAACCTGCTGGACGCCGTGCGGATCATCGAAGAGGCCTACGACAATATCCTCGAACACGATGTGATCCCCCTGACGCTGGGCGGCGACCACACCATCACCCTGCCGATCCTGCGTGCCATCCATAAAAAGCACGGCAAGGTCGGCCTGGTGCACATCGACGCTCACGCCGATGTGAACGATCACATGTTCGGCGAGAAAATCGCCCACGGCACCACCTTCCGTCGCGCGGTAGAAGAAGGTCTTCTGGATTGCGACCGCGTAGTGCAAATTGGCCTGCGGGCTCAGGGCTACACCGCTGATGACTTCAACTGGAGCCGCAATCAGGGCTTCCGCGTGGTTCAGGCTGAAGAATGCTGGCACAAATCCCTGGCGCCGCTGATGGCCGAAGTTCGCGAGAAAGTCGGCGACGGTCCGGTGTACCTGAGTTTCGATATCGACGGCATCGATCCGGCCTGGGCACCTGGCACCGGCACCCCGGAAATCGGCGGTCTGACGACCATTCAGGCGATTGAAATCGTGCGCGGCTGCCAAGGCCTCGACCTGGTCGGCTGCGATTTGGTAGAAGTCTCGCCAGCGTACGACACCACCGGCAACACCTCGCTGCTGGGCGCCAACCTGTTGTACGAAATGCTCTGCGTACTGCCAGGCGTGGTCCATCGCTGAGGATCGGTCATGAACGAACGTGATCAGGTACTCAATGCCGCCGCCGAACTGGTGTCGGCCTTTGCCCGAAACGATCGCGAAGCCTACTTCGGCGCATTCAGCATCGATGCCAGCTTCGTGTTCTACACCCTCGAACAGCCCCTGCTGTCGCGCGATGCCTACCAGGCGTTGTGGGACAGCTGGCGTGCCGAGGACGGCTTCGAGGTGCTGTCGTGCACCTCGAGCAACGCCTTCGTCAGCCTGCAGGGTGACGTGGCGATTTTCATCCATGACGTGGCCACCGAGCTGCGCATGCAAGGGGAGCAACACTTCAGCCAGGAACGCGAGACGATTGTTTTCAAGAAACAGGCGTCTGGCCAAGAACAACAAGGCCTATGGCTGGCCTGCCACGAACATTTGTCCGCAATGCCGGAAGGGCTGCCAACCCCTTAGCCAAACAGGTGACGCTCACGCACGATGAGCGCGCCTTTATGATCGGAGCAGATCATGAATAACAACAACAAAGACCAAAGCCTTACGCACATTGAAACCTACGGGGTCGAGCAGATCCCGGACAACGAACGCACCGCAGGCCCGACGGACTTGTTCCGGATGATCTTCGGCGGTTCCAACACCTTCGCCACCGCCGTGCTCGGCAGTTTCCCGGTACTGTTCGGCCTGTCTTTTCAGGCGGGCGTCTGGGCGATTGTGCTGGGCGTGTTGCTGGGCTCGCTGATCCTCGCGCCGATGGGCCTGTTCGGTCCACTCAATGGCACCAACAACGCCGTGTCGTCCGGTGCGCACTTCGGCGTGCACGGGCGGATCGTCGGTTCGTTCCTGTCGCTGCTGACCGCTATCGCCTTCTTCTCGCTCTCGGTATGGAGTTCGGGTGATGCGTTGATCGGTGGTGCGAAACGCCTGATCGGCCTGCCGGAAACCGACCTGACCCTGGGCCTGGCCTACGGTCTGTTCGCGATCCTGGTGCTGACAGTGTGCATCTACGGCTTCCGCTTCCTGCTGTGGGTCAACAAGATCGCCGTGTGGAGCGCCAGCCTGTTGTTCCTGCTGGGCGTCTTCGCCTTCGCCGGTCCTTTTGATGTGAACTACGCCGGCAGCGTCAGCATGGGGCAACCGGGTTTCTGGGCGGCTTTCATCGGTGCTGCGCTGGTGGCGATGAGTAACCCGATTTCCTTCGGGGCGTTCCTCGGCGACTGGTCGCGCTACATCCCGCGTGATACCTCCAAGCGCCGGATCATGGCCGCCGTGGTGATCTCGCAGATCGCGACCTTCATCCCGTTCCTGTTCGGCCTCGCCACCGCCACCATCGTGGCGATCAAGGCACCGGACTACATCGCGGCCAACAACTACGTCGGCGGCCTGCTGGCGGTATCGCCGAGCTGGTTCTTCCTGCCGGTGTGCCTGATTGCGGTGATCGGCGGCATGTCCACCGGCACTACGTCGCTGTATGGCACCGGGCTGGACATGTCCAGCGTGTTCCCGCGAGTTCTGTCGCGGGTCAAGGCCACGCTGCTGATTGGCGTGATGTCGATTGCCTTCATCTTCATCGGGCGCTTTGCGGCGAACCTGGTGCAGAGCGTGTCGACCTTCGCCGTGCTGATCATCACCTGCACCACTCCATGGATGGTGATCATGATCATCGGCCTGCTGGTGCGTCGCGGCTTCTACTGCCCGGATGACCTGCAAGTGTTCACCCGTGGCGAAAAAGGTGGCCGCTACTGGTTCACCCACGGCTGGAACTGGCGTGGCCTGGGCGCCTGGATCCCGAGTGCCGCGGTCGGTTTGTGCTTCGTGAACCTGCCGGGGCAGTTTGTCGGACCACTCGGAGATCTGGCTGGCGGGATCGACATCAGCCTGCCGGTAACCCTCGGCCTGGCCTCGCTGGTGTACCTGACGCTGCTGAGCCTGTTCCCGGAATCGGCCACGGTGTTCGGCCCCAACGATGCACGCAGCAAGGGCACGGATTCGCTCGGTAAACCGGCGATGCGACAAGCCGCCTGATTCAACGCATTACCTGTGATCAACGCACTACCTGTGGGAGCGAGGCTTGCCCGCGAAGAACGATGACGCGGTCTGCCTGACAGTCCGCGGCGCACCCATCGCGGGCAAGCCACGCTCCCACAGGAAATGATGTTCCTACAGGGATTGATTTTCGCCTCACCATAAAAAAGACAATCGGAGACACGCCATCATGGCTTTGGATTTATTCGTCGTACTCATCTACGCCGCCGCGATGCTGATGCTCGGCTATTACGGCATGCGCAAGGCCAAGACCAACGAAGACTTTTTGGTCGCCGGTCGCAACCTCGGCCCGAGCATGTACATGGGCACCATGGCCGCCACCGTTCTGGGCGGCGCGTCCACCGTCGGCACCGTGCGCCTGGGCTACGTCCATGGCATCTCCGGTTTCTGGCTGTGCGCGGCACTCGGCTGCGGGATCGTGGCGCTGAACCTGTTCCTCGCCAAACCGCTGCTGAAACTGAAAATCTACACCGTTACCCAAGTGCTGGAAAAACGCTACAACCCGATGGCCCGCTCCGCGAGCGCGGTGATCATGCTGGCGTATGCGCTGATGATCGGCGTAGTTTCTATCTTGGCAATCGGCACCGTGCTGCAAGTGCTGTTCGGCCTGCCGTTCTGGGTCTCGGTATTGCTCGGCGGTGGCGTGGTTGTGATCTACTCTGCGATCGGCGGCATGTGGTCCCTGACCTTGACCGACATCGTCCAGTTCGTGATCAAGACCGTCGGCCTGATGTTCATCCTGTTGCCGATCTGCCTGTACCGCGTTGGCGGCTGGGATGAATTGGTGTTGAAACTGCCGGCCACTGCCTTCAGCTTCACCACGATTGGCTGGGACACCATCATCACCTACTTCATGATCTACTTCTTCGGGATCCTGATCGGCCAAGACATCTGGCAGCGTGTGTTCACCGTCAAGAGCGCCAAAGTGGCTCAGGTCGCCGGTACCTTCGCAGGCTTCTACTGCATCCTTTACGGCCTGGCTTGCGCCCTGATCGGCATGGCCGCTCACGTGTTGATCCCGGACCTGGACAACGTCAACAACGCTTTCGCCGCCATCGTCAAACTGTCCCTGCCGGACGGTATCCGTGGTCTGGTGATCGCCGCGGCCCTGGCCGCCATGATGTCCACCGCCAGCGCCGGCCTGCTCGCCGCTGCCACCACACTGACCGAAGACTTGCTGCCGAAACTGCGTGGAGGCAAACAGTCGAGCCTGGGCATGAACCGCCTGTTCACCCTGTTGACCGGCATCGTCGTACTCGGCATCGCTCTGGTCGTACATGACGTGATCAGCGCGCTGACCCTGGCTTACAACCTGTTGGTGGGCGGCATGCTGATCCCGCTGATCGGCGCGATCTTCTGGAAACGCGCAACCACCGCCGGCGCCATCGCCAGCATGGGCCTGGGCTTTGCCACTGCGCTGCTGTTCATGGTCAAGGACGGCATGGACGCCAACACCCCGATCTACTACAGCCTCGGCGTGGGCCTGGTGAGTTTCGTGGTGGTCAGCCTTCTGTCCCGTCGCCCGGCCATAGTGGCGAGCGCTGCCTAAGATTTCTATAACGACCTGATGCTTTCTTCGGCGGGTGTGGCGTCGGTTGCCACACCCGTTTTTTTTCGCCTGAAGGAATTTGCCCATGAAGATCGTCAGCCGTGATCAGTGGTTCGAGGTCAAACAACTCAGCGACGGCATCCGCCTGATCCACGAGCCGTACATTCGGCCCTTTTACCGCTGCAACCTCTGGCACATTCAGGGCCGCGACAAGGACTTGCTGCTGGACAGCGGTTCCGGGCTGGTCAGCCTGCGCGAGCAATTGCCGTGGCTCACCGAACGACCGCTGGTGGCTGTGGCCAGCCATTGCCATTTCGACCACATCGCCGGCCATCACGAATTCCACGAACGACTGGTGCATCCGGCCGAAGCACAAATCCTCGCCGAACCCGACGGCGACAACACCCTGAGCAAGGCTTTCGTCGGTGACGATATGTTCGAGGCTCACCCCGACTGCCCATTGTGCTACGCCGAATACCGGGTCAAAGCTGCGCCGGCCACCGGTTTTATCGAAGACGGCGACGTGCTCGATCTCGGTAATCGAGTCCTGCAAGTGCTGCACACGCCGGGTCACTCACCGGGTGGCATCAGCCTGTATGAAGCGGCGACTGAAACCCTGTTCAGTGGCGACATCATCTACGACGGGCCGCTGATCGAAAACGCCTACCACTCCAACCTCGATGACTACGCCTGCAGCCTGCAACGCTTGCGCGCGATGCCGATCCGCACCGTGCACGGCGGGCATTTCGGGAGTTTTTCCGGGGAGTATCTACGCACGATGATTGACGAGTGGCAGCGCCGACACGCCTGAAGCCTGCTGTACTCAGCTTCAGGAACCTGATAACGCTCTCGAAGAAGGATCTCATGACAAGAGCCGCCGTTCGTGCCGCCGTGCATCATCGCATCCGTCGCCTGCTGGAAAATCAGGATGACTTCGACGATCACACAAGCCTGGTGCAGTTGGGATTGGATAAAGAGGATATCGAAGAGCTGGTCTTCCGCCTGGAGGATCAACTGGGATTGACAGCGTTTACCGCCGAAGAAGACCGGATGCTCAAGACTGCCCGGACGGCGAATGACTTGACCCGGTTTCTGATTGAGATCGGGCGGTATTGAAACGGATTGCTAAATACATCCGATGGGCCAAACGAACCTCTGTGGCGAGGGAGCTTGCTCCCGCTCGATTGCGCAGCAATCGCAAGCTGCACTCGCGCTCAACCTGACCCACCTGAGTGGCGATGAATGGGGCCGCTGCGCGCCCCAGCGAGAGCAAGCTCCCTCGCCACAGGTGATTTGCCAGACTTACCGACGGCGCTGCTGGCGTCGACGTTGTTCGTCATCAGTGCGAATAGGCACGGGTTGCAGAGGCGGTTCAATCAAACCGAGTGCGACACCCAGGTCATGCAGCCAGTTTTGGATTTTCTCTTTCATGATGCCCCCCTTCAGGGTCGTGCCGAGCGGCCGAAGTTCTGTAGCCCCTTCGCACTGATAATAGTCCGAAGTCCTACGCAATGCTCGCCCAAGATCGCAATGATCTGTTACTGAATTGATCCAAATCCTTGGACGTTCGTTCAAACATTTGCCTGGGCCTGGACCGTTGCCGACGGATACACCGCCTGTTGCTGCTCGATCCATGCATTCAGGTTGGCCCCGACCATGCCTTTGCGCCACATCAGCCAGGTGGTCGCGCTGGCAAACGGCTCGGCCAACGGGTGCACCGCCACGCTTTCACGCCCCGGCAGACTGGCGAGCATCGACTCCGACATCAGCGCCACGCCGGAGCCGGCAATCACGCAGGCCAGCATTCCCGGATAAGACTCGATCTCCATGGCCCGGCCCATCGCCGCATGATCATGGGCGAACCAAGCCTCCAGACGCATCCGGTAGGAACAGCCCTGGCGAAACGTGAACACCGAACGCCCTTCGACATCCAGCGCACTGCGCACCGGTGGATGATCGGCCTCGCTGATCAACACCAACCGTTCGTCGCACAACGGCACGCCGTCGAGCCCGGCCAGTTCCAGCGGGCCGTCCACCAGCGCCGCATCGAGGCGCCCGGTGAGCAGCCCTTCGAGCAGTTCACCGCTGGGGCCCGACTGCACTTGCAGGTTCACCGCCGGGTAGCGGCGGTGATAACGCGCCAACAGCTCTGGCAAGTGAATTGCGGCGGTGCTGTACATGGTGCCCAGTACGAAATCCCCGGCCGGTTGCCCGCCCTGCACCGCCGCGTGGGCTTCGTCGTGCAAGGCGAACAGCTTGGCGGTGTAGTCCAGCAGGACTTTTCCCGCAGGTGACAACTGCAAACGCTGACGCTCGCGTACGAACAATTCGACACCGAGTTGCTCTTCGAGCTGTTTAAGCCGGGTCGACAGGTTGGAGGGCACGCGATGCAGGCGTTCAGCGGCTCGGGTGATGGAACCCTCCTCCGCCACTGCCTGGAAGATCCGCAATTGGCTGAACTCCACGCCATTCTCCAAATAAGAATAAGTTTCTCACTATTATTCATTTTTAAAGAAAGTCAATCAGTCCTAGCCTGACGGTCATTGATCCTCGAAACGGAACTCAGACCATGTCCCCGCTGATTCGCTTAACCGCCAGCTTTGTCGCCCTGATGATGGCCATGGGCATCGGGCGTTTCGCCCTCACCCCACAACTGCCGCACTTGCTCAGCGAAGGTCAGATCGACCTGACTGCCGCTGGTCTGATTGCCGCCGCCAACTACCTTGGTTACTTCGTCGGCGCGGTGGACGCGATGTTCGCCCGTCGCCCCGATCAGGTTCGCAGGCGCCTGCTCGGCGGTTTGTGGTTGTGTGTATTGCTGACCCTGGCCTCGTTCTGGGCCAACGGGTTCTGGGCGCATCTGGCGCTGCGTTTCGGCACGGGCGTGGCCAGTGCCTGGGTGCTGGTGATGATTACCGCGTTGAGCCAACCGCTGGCAGCGGCGGCCGGTCGTCCGCGACTCGGCGCCTTGGTGTTTGCCGGTCCGGGGTTGGGGATTTTTCTGACAGGGTTGTTGGCCTTGGGCTCGAACCTGCTGGGGCAGACGTCTGCGACCTTATGGTTGGTGTATGCCGCTGTCGGGCTGGTGATGCTACTGGGGATTCTGCCGTTCCTGCCGCAACCGGCGGCCCCTTCTACAGCGACACCGCTTGCCGCCACGTCGATCAACCAAGGCGTCGGACGTTTGCCGGTGATCTATGGGTTGTACGGTTTGGGCTACATCATCCCGGCCACTTTCCTCTCACAAATGGCCAGCGCGCAGTTCCATGGGCAATGGCAAGCCGATCTGTTCTGGCCGTGCTTTGGTCTGGCGGCGGCGACCGGGGTCGTATTGGTGAGCCTGCGTCGGCACTCCCCGAACGCTACTCGAAATTGGCTGATGGCAACGCTGTGGCTACAGGCCGCCGGTGTGTTTGCTTGCCTGTTGGGCAGCGGCGCCGGACTGGCGCTGGGGGTGATCCTGTGTGGCGGGCCATTCCTGGCCTGCATGCAACTGGTGATGCAGCGCTCCCGGGAACTGGCGCCCCACGCCACCCAGCGCAACGCCGGGCTGCTGACCGCGTGCTTCGCCGTGGGTCAGCTCAGTGGGCCGTTGCTGGCGGCACTGAGCAGCCATTTCAGCGGTGGCTTGCAACCCGCGTTGGTGATCGCCGGCAGCGGCTTTATCATTGCCGCAGGCTTGCTGCTGCGCCCGATCAGGGTTGCCCAAGTGCTTTGCGCAAACGACGGCGCACCCACTGCTCTGCGCTCACAAAAGTGATCCCGAGCAAAACCAGTACCGCGCCGATCACAAAGTTCAGGCTCAGCTCTTCACCCAGCAGCACCACGCCGAACGTGACGCCGAACAGCGGCGTCATGAACGAAAACACCGCGAGGTTCGCCGCCAGGTAACGGCGCAGTAGCCAGAACCACGTCAGATAACTGAAGAACGACACCACCAATCCCTGAAACAGCACGCTGGCCACCGCCACCGTGGTCAGGCTGACATGGGTGACCTGACCACTGAGGATCGCGATCAGCAGCAGGCCGACGAAGCCGACGATCAGTTGATAAAACAGCGTCAGGGTCACCGGCGCTTCCGACAGACGCGAGGCGCGCACCACTACAGTGGTCGCGCCCCACGACGCGCCGGCCAGCACACCCAGGGCATCGCCCATCAACATGCGGTGGTCAAGATTGTCCCAGGACACACCACCGGCAAACGCAATGGCAATGCCAATGAACGCCAGAAAAATCCCCAGCCACTGCACCGGTCTTAAACGCTCACTCGGCAGCAGCCAATGCACGCCCAACGCGGTAAAGATCGGCGCGGTGTAGAGAAACACCGACATGTGCGCCGCCGTGGTCAGTTGCAGACCTTCGGCAATGAAGAAGAACTCCAGGCCAAACAACGCGCCGGCAAGCAAGCCGCCGCGCCAGGTAGCGCCGACCTGATCCCAGCCGCCCTTCCAGCAGATCAACAATCCTACGAGCAACGCGGAAATACCCGACCGCCCCGCCGCCTGCATGACCGGCGCGATGTCGGGCGCCGCCCATTTGATCATCACCTGTTGCACACCCCAGATCAGGCACAGCCCGACCATCACTTGCAGGGCAAACCCATCGGCGCTACGCCGTGTAGCGCTCACCGGAACACCTCGATAACACAATCCATGGCAGTGACTCGACAGTAAAAGCAAAGCCCCGGCGTTCCTGCTGAACAGAGGGTGCCGAGGCGAAAAATTATGCTGTCGATTATTAACCAGATGGACAGAAAAAGGTGTCTGCAAAAGACCTTTAAATCGCCACGTACGTCATCCAGCGATGACCAGCGCCGCCGATTGCTGTGCCTGCTCACGCCTGGCCAGCGCGAAGTACAGGACGCCGCCGAGGAAACAGCCGGTGAACCAGGCGAAGTTGGCCATCGGCTGCAACACCGGGATGAAAGTGATCGCAACGCCCATCAGGGTGGCAGGAATCAACGCCTTGACCGCCGTCCAGTTGATCCCGCCGCTGTAGTAATAACGCCCGCTCGGGCCGTCATTGAACAGCGCATCGACGTCGATCTGCTGCTTTTTGATCAGGTAGTAATCCACCAGCAGAATCCCGAACAGCGGGCCAATGAACGCCGCCAGCACGTCGAGGGTGTAGTGAATCACTTCGGGGTTGTTGAAGAGGTTCCACGGGGTGATGAAGATCGACGCCATGGCGGCGATCATGCCACCCGCACGCCAACTGATTTTGCTCGGGGCGACGTTGGCGAAGTCGAACGCCGGGGACACAAAGTTGGCGACGATGTTGATGCCGATGGTCGCGGTGACGAAGGCAAAGGCGCCGAGCAGCACCGCCACGCTGTTGTCGATGCGCGCCACGGTGGCGATCGGGTCGTGAAGCATTTCACCGAACACTGGCAAGGTGCCGGAAACGATCACCACGGTCACCAGCGAGAACGCCAGAAAGTTTACCGGCAGCCCCCAGAAATTGCCGCGACGCACGTCATTCATGCTGCGGCAGTAGCGACTGAAATCGCCGAAGTTCAGGGTCGGACCGGAAAAGTACGACACCACCAACGCCGTTGCCACGATCACCTGGCCGAAGGCTTCCCAGCCAGACAGTGACTTTTCCGCGAGAGTGAAGCTGATGTTGCTCCAGCCGGCCTGCCAAACGATCCAGCCGGCGAGCAGGAACATCACGCCGTACACCACGGGGCCGGCCCAGTCGATGAAGCGACGGATCGACTCCATGCCAGTCCAGAACACCAGCGCCTGGACGAACCACAGGCTGAGGAAACCGAACCAGCCGAGGTAGGACAAACCGGCAAAGTGCGGTTCGGCGTAGGTCGCCATCGCAGGAAAAAACCGTAGCACGACGATGATGAGTGCACTGGACGCCAAGTACGTTTGAATCCCGTACCAGGCCACCGCGATCAGGCCGCGAATAACCGCAGGAATATTCGCCCCGAACACCCCGAACGCCAGTCGGCAGATCACCGGGTAAGGCACCGCGGCTTGCTGACTCGGCTTGGCCACCAGGTTGGCGATCAACTGCACGATGCAAATCCCCCCGAGCAAGGCAATCAACACCTGCCAACTCGCCAACCCCAGCGCAAACAGGCTGGCGGCGAACACATAGCCGCCGACGCTGTGCACGTCGCTCATCCAGAAGGCAAAGATGTTGTACCAATTCCATTTCTGCGGCAGCGGCCCCAGGTCCTGGTTATACAGACGTGGGCTGTAGCCGTTGGGCAAATGTTCGGTCATCGCGGGGCTCCTCGAAAGTACAGGCGCGGCCCCCGGGATTGATGCAGCAACCACACTGCGTACGGGAGCCGGCATGGTTTGTATACGAGTTTCTACGCAGAATGCGTGCCACACGATCAAAAGGTGTGACAAACCTGGCTTTAAACCCTGTTCAGATCAAAGCTTCCAAGATGTGTAGGGGGTTATAACGCCCACGAACAGGGCGTCCGCGCCTACAAACGGTGCAGGGTGTTATGTATACAAAGAGATGGGTGACTGCTGCGCAGAAGGCTACCGTAGGCTGGATCCTTTTTTGATCACAACCTGCGGTAGCGCCTACCGGGGCCGGTGCAGGTCAGCTGAGTTCGATACGATCAGCGTGAATGACGATCTGGCCGTTCTTGTACAACGCACCGATGGCCTTTTTGAAGTTGCCCTTGCTGACGCCGAACATACTGCTGATCAGCGTCGGGTCGCTCTTGTCGCTGACTGGCAGGGTGCCGTTGTTGTCGCGCAACTTGGCGAGAATCTTCGAGTTCAGACTGGTGGCAGCGGCTTCGCCCACCGGCTGCAGGCTCAAGCTAATCTTGCCGTCGGCACGGACTTCCTTGATAAAGCCCTTCTCTTCTTTACCGGCGCGCATGAACTTGAAGATTTCGTTCTTGTGGATCAAGCCCCAGTGCTTGTTGTTGATGATTGCCTTGAAGCCCATATCGGTCGCTTCGGCTACCAGCAAATCAACTTCCTGGCCCGGGGTGTAGTTGGCCGGGGTCTTGTCCAGGTAACGGTCCAGACGTGCCGTCGCGGTGATGCGCCGGGTGTGTTTGTCGAGGTAGACGTGCACCACGACATACTCGCCGGCCGTCATCTGGCGCTTTTCTTCGGAATACGGCAGCAGCAGATCCTTCGGCAACCCCCAATCCAGGAACACGCCGATGCTGTTGACTTCAACGACTTTCAAACTGGCGAATTCACCGACCTGAACTTTCGGCTTTTCGGTGGTGGCGATAAGTTTGTCATCGCTGTCCAGATAAATAAAAACGTTGAGCCAATCTTCATCTTCGCTGGGAATATCTTTGGGAATATAACGATTAGGCAGAAGGATTTCGCCATCCGCGCCACCGTCCAGATATAAACCGAAGTTAGTGTGTT
The DNA here is from genome assembly GCF_058148225.1 of Pseudomonas sp. DF5. Lineage (NCBI taxonomy): Bacteria > Pseudomonadati > Pseudomonadota > Gammaproteobacteria > Pseudomonadales > Pseudomonadaceae > Pseudomonas > Pseudomonas sp. DF5. The sequence continues at coordinate 57,176 of NZ_JBYVYM010000022.1, read as the reverse complement.
TAACCACTTGCAAACTGTTGTAACGCCCGACTAAAGCCATGTCCAATACCCTCATTGCGTGGGCGGCATTCTACCCGGTTTTGCGGGCGGCGTTCGGCGGGCCGGCTCGGTGGCGCGAGAAAATCCGCGCAAGGCCCTAATTTCCCTGGGTTTGGCGGGCGTGTTTGGCCGCTCGTCAGGCCGTTCGGGTGGTCTGGACCGTGGCCAGCCGATCCGAAAAGCACTATTTCCCCACTGAGGTTTTTAGTTAAAACAGCAGCTTAGGGGACTATTCCAAATAATAACTTGCGATTATTCGCGCACCTGCCGTGTGTATTTCGGGAGGATATTTACCAAGCAATTGTCAAGTATTTCCTGTACGATGCCTAGCCAAGTTAATTTCTACAGGTTAATGGCCGCCATGCGTGTAAAAGCATCCAACAGCAAAGCAAAGCCAGCTCCAGCCGTTGAAACCAGCGAATCGATCAACAATCAGATCGCTGCGTTCCTCAAGTCCGGCGGCGAGATCCAGCAAATTGCCAAAGGCGTCAGCGGCCAGACGTTCGGCCCGTCCAAGCAAATCACGCTCGGCAAAAAGTAATACCCCGCGTTAACTGGTCCCTAAGCGCTTTGAGCTTCGAAGCGCTTGGACTGGAACCCTCCAGCAACACCCCATAAAACAAATCAATATTTCAACAATCGACGAACGGCCCTCGATGCCGAACATTCGCCGGTATGCTTGCACGTGTCTGGATCAAGCGTTTCAGCAGGTTTTCACCACCTGCTCCTCGCAGCTCATGGAGTGACGCATGCTCAAGCCCCCTTTTCTCCTGCTCGCCAGCCTGTTGTGGTGTTCGCTCGCCCATGCGCAAGTCTTCCAGCGCGAATTTGGCGATTTCGATCTCAAACTCGCCACCACCCCCAGCCGCAGCATGGCCCAAGGGCTGGTCAAACCCTCGACGACCGGCTCGTTCCACGGTGGCCTCGACCTGAGCCACGACAGCGGCTTCTACGTGGGCCAATGGTCCCCCAGCATGGGGCTTAGTCCTTCGAGCAACCTTGAAGTCGATTCCTACATGGGCTTTAAACAGCCCTTCGATCACTCCCTCGGCTACGAAGTGGGCATGATCCATTACAGCTATCCCAAAGTGGATACCCTCGACAGCCAGGAGTTGTTCGGCGGCCTGACCCTGCTGGGCAGCCGCTTCGGCGCTGCCTTCAGCAACGACCCGGACAAACAGAACAGCACCCTGTTCGCCGACCTCAGCGGCAATCAGCCGTTCGGCATCGGGGTCAGCCTGAAATACACCACTCACCAGCTCAATACGCCGGTGTCCGTTGACGGTGGATATGTAGGCAGTTTTACCGACTGGTCGGTGAAATTGTCCCGGCCGTTCATGGGTATCGACCTGGACTTGATCTACAGTGACTCAAGCCTGAGCGGCAGCGATTGCTCCGCCTATTCCGGCCACAATAGCGAGTGCGACGGTCTGGTCACTCTCAAGGCTGTACGCGCCTTCTATTAATCGGCTGAACTGCCAGGCTCGTCCTGCGTTCACATAAAAGAACCCAATAAAAAAACCAGGTCTTCGCAAGGGCTTGCCATGTCGCATTGGTTGAAACAGATCACCGTCATCCTCACGCTCAGCCTCACCATCGCCGCCTGCACCCGCGTGGGCCTGGCTTACCGCAACCTCGACGTGATCATTCCCTGGACGCTCAGCGACTATCTGGACATGAACCGCCAGCAAAAAGACTGGTTGAACGAGCGGCTCAAGGAACACCTGCGCTGGCACTGCACCACGCAACTACCCGGCTACCTCGACTGGCTGAATCGTTTACAGACCATGATCGAGACCAACCAGATCACCGACTCTGAGCTGCAAGCCCGTACCCAGGAAGCCAAACAAGCCATCGCCGAAACCGCCCGGGAAATCACCCCATCGGCCATCGAACTGTTGCAAGGGCTGGATGACAAGCAAGTCGCGGAAATGAACGACGCTTTCGCCAAGGACCTGCGCAAACGCCAGGAGGAATACCTCAAGCCACCTCTCGAGCAACAGATCAAAGAGCGAAGCAAACGCATGGAAAAACGCCTGAATGCCTGGCTCGGACCACTCAGCCCAACCCAACAGCAACGGGTGATGGCCTGGTCGAGCGCCCTGGGGGATCAGAACAAAGAATGGATTGCCAACCGCGTCCATTGGCAACAGCAATTCAGCGCGGCGGTCGCGCAACGTCAGAGTCCGCAATTCCCACAGCAAATCGAGACACTTCTGGTTGATCGCGAGAGTTTATGGACCCCCGCTTACCGTGAAGCCTACGCCAACACCGAAGCACAGGCTCGGGCGTTGCTGGTGGACTTGATGGCCGAGAGCACGCCGTTTCAGCGTCAACGGTTGCTGCAAAAGATTGAAGACATGCGCAAGGATTTCACTGATTTGAAATGCCTGAAAGCGGCGCAACGAGGATAAGTTCTAAAGCTGCAAGCTTCACGCAATCTGCGCCTTCGACGCCACCTCATCAAACGTCAATTCATCCAGCGCATCGTCCTGCTCATCCAGCACCTGGCGCGGATGCTCATTTCCCGGGATGCTGCTGTCGATCAGGCTCAACAAACTCGAGCCTCGGGGTGTCAAAATGTAATTCTCGCCATTGCCACCCTGATCCTCCGGCCGAGGCTCGATATACCCCCGCAACAGCAGTATTTTTTCGTACTCACCGGCCACCGTTTTCAGGCGATCCAGATTCTCGAACGGCTCGCCCGCGGAGGCTTTCGCCGCCGCATACTGCTCGGCATAAGGCCGTGGAGTGAAACTGCGGCCAGCACTGTTCTGCACTTCGTGCAGTAAATGCTCGATCAAATCCCAGTTATAAGTCGTCATCCTGATCAACCTCCAGTGCCCACGAGTGAAATGGCCTTCATAGGTTGTGACCGACAGGGAGTGCAGCCGTTCAGCCGAGGTCTTTCCCCCAACCGACCGGCGGCCTGTCGATTTGAACCCAGGCCAAACGACTAGGCTGTGTAAGACGGTTTACCCCTCTGCGCGGATCGACTTTCGCCACAGCAAGCAGGAGAAATCACCATGAACATTCAGACTCATCCGGTCGTGTCCCGAGAAGAATGGCTGGCCGCCCGCAAACAACACCTGGCCCACGAAAAAGCCTTCACCCGGGAGCGAGACAAACTCAGCGCCGAACGCCGCGCCCTGCCCTGGGTGAAAATCGACAAACCCTACCGCTTCCAGGGCCCCAACGGCGAACTGAGCCTGGCCGACCTGTTCGGCGGCCGCAGCCAGTTGATCGTCTACCACTTCATGTTCGCCGCCGGCTGGGACGAAGGCTGCCCAGGCTGCTCGTTCCTCTCCGACCACATTGACGGCGCCAACCAACACCTGGCCCACCACGACGTCGCCGTGGTCGCGGTCTCCCACGCACCGTTCGCCGAATTCCAAGCGTTCAAACAGCGCATGGGCTGGAAATTCGATTGGGTGTCGTCGGAAGGCTGCGACTTCAACTATGACTTTGGTGTCTGCGCCCGGGCCGAAGACGTCGCCGCCGGGAAAGCGACTTACAACTACGAAAAAACTGACGGTGTTGAGGAAGAACTCCCAGGGCTTAGCGTGTTTTATCGCAATGAAGCGGGGGAGATTTTCCATACCTATTCAACGTATGCCCGCGGTCTGGATTTGCTGGTCGGTGCCTACAACTATCTGGACCTCACGCCTAAGGGGCGTAATGAAGAGGAAATCATGGATTGGGTGAGACATCACGATCGGTATGAGGACAAGGCAGCGGCCAGTTGCTGCCATGGGGGGTAGACCGCAGCCATCGCGGGCATTGGCTCGGGTTGAACACAACATCCGTGAACACAACAAATCCCCTGTGGGAGCCTGCTCGCGATGACTGACTAACATTCAACATTGATGACGACTGATACACCGCTTTCGCGAGCAGGCTCGCTCCCACAAGGTTGCGTGGTGTTCTGTAGGTTGCGTCCGGTTGACTGACTGCCACCAGGCAAACGCCCTACAACAACCTCGGAATCAGGCACCTTGCACCGCTGGAACGATGAAGCTTATAGTCCGCCCGTCGCCCAAATGGCGATTCAGGTTTGGCGACCTGATTATAGAGAATGCGAAGGCTATCAGCTTAATTGCAGGCGCCAACGCACCCGCAAAGCCGCTATTTATGGCGGCTGTGCGCGGGAGATCTTCGGATCTGCCGGTTTCTCTGTACCGGTTCGCCAACCTGCGTACAGCTGCCACCCTCTCGTTTGGCGACGACTGAGTGACGGCATTAGCCCATCAAACAGAGATCTTCAAATGAATCGATACATGCCCCTCACCGGAATCGACCTGATCCCGGCCTCCCTGCTCATCGACACCCAAGCCCCACTCGACGTCCTGCACGCCATGGCCGACTACCGCATTCGCACCGTCACCCAGGTGCTGGAAAACATCGCCTTTCGCGCCGAGATCGGTTGCGACACGGTGGTGCTGTCCGACTTTTCTCAAGCTTCAGACATTGAACCAGGGCTTTTAACCAGGATGTCGAATATTGCACATGTGGGCCTAAAGATGAACTATCTAACTTCAACCCACCGTCATCATCAAGAATATTCAATCCAAGAAGCAAAGTCACTTCCCCATCGACCTCAGAGAATCCCAACTGATCGTTATTGAAGTCTCTACCATATCGACCCGGAATAAATACAGCGCCATATCTTTACACTAAGGACTCAAATAGCCGACTTCGAAGTATCGCTTGCTCCGACTAATTATTCATAATAACGCTCCCAAGCCAATTAGAAGCTCACTTCAGAAAACTGTAAATGGGATTGTAATTAGCCAGGGGTTTAACCGGAAGCCACTCAACAGGTATGTAAGGTGTGTCAACCCGGACTTCATAACCATGACGCCAGGCAATTTTGGCATAAATCACGCCAAAAGTAGAAATCAGACCTTCGGAAAAGCCACTTTCAATACTGAGTCTTTTCTTTATTGAAGCCGGCGAGGTTAACTCTATCAAAGCAGCCTCCATTCCTGCTACATCACCGTTCGCAAGCGCCATAAAGAAATCATTATCCAGCAAAAACATTTTTTTCGGCCCTTTTGGTGGATTGGCACTCATCCGCAAGCAACGCTCGACTAATTGAGAAAAGTCCCCTTTAACTGCCAAGATTATCTGGTAGGCTAAAAAATCTGCGGTTGTCGTCGACTGAACTCTTTTTTCGTCAATAATTTCACTACAGTGACAAAACCAGTCAATAAGTGAAGCATTATCCGAGACAAGCGCCCTCATAAAGTCCATTGTTTTTGGAAGCAAATTCATTTTATCGCTTTGAAGCATAAACTGGTATTTATGCAGACATCCAGAGACGTAAAACCAGTTTTTCATAACCTCAAGATCGGCGCCTTCAAACCACGCATATATGCCTTTCGCGAAAGCATACGACGAAAGCCTTCCTGCACATGCAACAGGATTACCTTGATTGCTTTCAATATTGACTATATAGCCATCCACATCAAACCCACCATCTAGATGGGATTTGGTGTGCTCCAGCCTGTCTTTAGCCCTCGCCTTCCCCGGACCATAACTCTCAAATGAATTCACCCCAACAACCTCACTTCAACTTCGCCATTATTAATTGACCTGAACTACGATCCACACCCATAAGGAAAAGGGGACGGATTTATTTTCTAGCCACCGCACGAACCAAACAAATAAATCCGTCCTCTTTTCTCAGAGCACGCCCCATTTACACCCAGTTAAAATCAGGCGTAATTTCACAAACAACCCCAGCAGACACAAGAACATTTCGAACTCGCAAAACCTCCTCCGCCTGACCGACAAATACTAGAACAAGGCCTTTCTGGAGCATATTTCTTGATGTTAAATAATTGCAACCTGTCACTTCAGAAATAGCTTTTATATGAGCTTTATCTTGATAGTCACCGCGACAACGCACTTCATACTTCGTCTCATCAACTTTAATGCCCGGAATATTCGTTGTCACTACAGACCAACCGCACCGATTGCACTTCCCCCCCTGAGCGCTGCCCTGCCTGAAACTAGCTAACTCTCCTCCACACTGATCGCATGTCATAAAATATGTTTTTCCATTGAACAGGAAAAGGGGTCGCAGGAAAAGCAGGAAAAGGGGACGGATTTATTTCCTAGCCACCGCACGAGCCAAACAAATAAATCCGTCCCCTTTCCTACCTGTTTGCGTTGCTCGTTTTTCTTATGGCAGTTTAAATGTAACTACTGACTCTTCCGACTCGGGCAATCCCAGAAAATACCTCCACTGCTCTAGAACAATTCGCCACTCCTCTAGGGTAAATTTGCCCTCGGGCTGTCCATTCCAATCGTCGTTGACGCGGATGTCGACTTGCACACCTGAAGCGTCCATTGTCAGTGCAACATCGTTCCCGCCAGTTTCGACAGACTGTTCCGAACCGTTTTCGATAGATGCAATATAACCAAGTAATCGATCGCAATCTTGTGGAATCTGGGCAATAGCGTCTAGCACAGAGCATATATAGAGCTCATAGCGCGGGGCATTTTCTCCCGAAGAAACCGTCGCACCCCGGCAAAACAAATGCCCTAAAACAGCGTCATACCCCGCGTAAATATGGCAAAATTTCAGTTCCATTTCTCTCTCCTGCTTTAAGGTTTGTAGAGTGGGTAAACGGTTGCTCTTGGGGACGTGTACCCGGTTACTTTAACACCGGAAGGCGTCCAGGAAGTCCAGCGGCTCCCATTTACTACTTTCCTAGGACTATTCCAAGCGCCATCAATTTCATCTATCAATTGTGCTTTAGTCCAAGAGGCAGGGAACATCGTATTTATCGAATTGTTAGTCGTTTTGGTCAGCCACTGACCTGGGTTTTTTGGGTCCGGCACCTGAACAGTGGCCCGATAGACACCAGATGCGTCAGGAGCCGACTGTGATCCGGGAACAATTCTTACATCGCCATTCAATAATGTATGCGCCCCCGTCGGATTGCCATCCCTATCATAATCCGCACCGATTATATGCAGGATGTCAACCGGGTTACTGAACATAATACCTGGCGATAGATTCGGATCCACCGCGGGGGATGTAGTACTCCAACCACCAGAATTGTCAATCTGGCTTCCATCAGTACTCGTCGGCAGAGATGGCTGCACCTCCTGCCCACCAACACTCACGGGATGACCGACGTTATTATCCACGGCGAGTGTTATCAACACCTGATATTTTTTATCAAGCAAATGTATTGGAAATGCAGTACCGGTAACGCTCTCCCACAGCTCGATCGACAGCTTCATCTGCTGCTGTACTGTATACCCAGCCTTCTGCATTTCCTCCACAACCGCGTTAGCTGCAACGCGGAGATTCTCTTGGTTTTGTGAAGAATTTTGAGAGGCTACCAGCGCCGCCCCCAGCGCTGCGACGACGCCAGCGACTGCAACAACAACTGCAGCAGAAACATGAACATACTTGTATTGGCCGGTTTCAGAGTCAGAGCCCCCCAAATTTCCGAGCAAAACGGCAACACGACTGAAAGGGGACGGATTTATTTTCTGGCCCCAGCATTAAAACAAATAAGTTCGTCCCCTTTTACCCCTTTGCGCAGAAGGCATGCTCCAATCGGCTTTCCTTACTTGCTTATTTTAGTTGATTTTTTTTAGCGAGCCGCTCAATTGACTTAACTCCCTCTACCATTTTTTGTACTGCTGAAGAGTTTGCTGAGTGAACTCGAATTACTGGGGGGCAAAATCCATGCAGTGCAACGGCTTCTTCAATCCAGAGGATTACGTCGTATCCCGTGCCACGCACATCGTCACCTAAATCATGGTCGAGGCTAACTTCATCAACGCCACCAGTTTTCAAAAACTCAATCACTTCCTCCGGCCAATAGGCCCGAGTCCAACCAGCAGGTGTTGGGCGCTCATCATCCAGGTAGATTTTCATTTGTCCACTCACGTCTATAGCATCAAATTTTACCATCCAAGAGAACAAATCCTGCCTTTATTTCGGATATATCTCATGGATCTCCAACTGTGAAAAAATATATTCCATTCCATCATATATGCTATCAGTATCTCTTCTGAGAACCACGCCATTCCCTTCTGACATATTTAGAGCAAAGGTATATATATTACGACCTCTCTCCCCATCGACCTTGAATATGAAATAACCTTTATTTTCCAGCACAATCAATTCAGCCACGTATAAAAAGTCTTCTACCCTACACCCTTGCTTCAGTGACAAACTAAAACGCGAAGCATAGCTCTCTGCCAATTCAGATACTTCCATCACTTGAGACCTCTTAACGCTTTCGCAATATCGGAGACATTTTGTAACTCTCCAGTCGCCACCCTATCTACTACATTCCATATAACGGCCTTCGGCGGCCCATCCACACTATTTCTAATAATCAACTGCTCAATAACTTCAACTGCCGTCCTTTTGTTTCCATTATCGAACAAATGCGCCCCTGCAATATCCCTAATTACAGACCCCATCTTATTATAAAAGCCTTCATAATTAGACGCATTGGCTATTACTGTTTCGACGGCCCTGAAAGGAACATCTCCCCCGAACGTCTTATTAATAGCAGAAATTTCATCAGCCGTAATACCTATCTTGAAGCCACCAATTCCAGCTGTATCGGTATTTTTTGGTGGGACAACATCCACTTCCGGCGGATCAATCGGCTTAACCGGTTTTGGAGGATCGATAGGAATTACGGGCTTTGTGGGCTCAACAGGGGTAAACGGCTTCGGCGGATCAAGCACCGGCACATCCGAATCCCGCGCAACACCTTGCAAATTACTAATCTTAGTCTTGACGACGTTGATATCAACCGACGCCTCGATTCTCTTGACGGTATTGACCGATACGTCGATCCCCATTCTCGAAAGGGTCAGCGCACTGTTGGCAGAACTGCTCCCCCCGCCAATCATGAGCTGTACGACAAGCGCGACCGCCTGCCCCATTTGATTACCAAGATTTTCTGCGTTGGCATCGCCGCCTTCGACGACCGCCTTTCCAATCTGGTCAATTTGGGACTTGAACGCAGCGGCAATTGCGTCCCCCAACAGCGCCTTGGCCTCATCGGAAGATGCAAACTCCTTGACGGCTTCCCAACTCTGCGTTGGGTCGGTCAAGAACGTGACGGCGCTATCCAAGGTTCCTAAGCCCGCTCCGGCCATCCCGTCCGTGAAGCCTTTGAGGACACCCGAACCGGTCAGTACATCCTGCCGTAGAGAGGTGATCTGCCACTTTGTAGCGATCGCCAGTTTCTTGAGCAGATTAGGTTCAGCATCAATTTCTTTCTTTGCCTGAACGTACTGTTGGGTCGCCAACCAGTTGTTATCGACGTTCGCCGTAGCCGCGTTATTCGCGGTCGCCGCACCATTCGGATTGCTCATGGCCGCAATACCGGTCACCAGGCTGGTGATGATGTTGCGTTTGGCTTCTCGCTCTACTGCGGTTTCGTTCGGATCGGTATCCGCGAACAGTCCCGCCAGTACGCTGGCAGCAGAACCACCCAAGGCACCAGCCGAGCAGCTCTGATTGCTGGCAGCCGCGCCGGCACAACCGAGAATGGCATGCAAGGCTGCGTGCTCAGGGCTGCCTTCCTTCAGCCCCTTTTTCACCAGTTCGCCGATATACGCCGAGCCTTGCTGCTGGACGTAGTTGACCACCATGTTTTGTGCAAACTGGGCACCGCTGCCGGCCACATTTCCGCTGATACCGGCGACCAAGGCTGTTGCGATTTGCCGGTAAGTGCCACCCGCTCCCCAGTTATCGCCGATCTCCTTGATCTGCTGATTGAGCACCAGGTAGTTCTCGTGGTGCTTTATCCGATCGTCGTCAGACAAGGTCTTATCATTCGATGCCGCTTTTTCCTTCTCGGCCAAGCCCTTCTTCTGATCAATTTCCCTCGCACGACTCTCAATGTACTGAGAAACGTTCTGCACAAACTTGCCGACGATCTCGAAATCCACGCCGATTTCTTGCGCATCGAAGATCGGCTTGAGTTTGTTACTGCCGTCACGATCGCTGGAAACATCGGTATTGATTGCGGCAATTGCCTGCTCTGCCGTCTGACCGGTCAACTCCTGCTGCTTGACGGTATTAGTGATGGTGACCGCCGCGCCGCTGATCCCGCTGTGGGTGGTGCTGCTGGAACTGTCACCGGCAAACAAGGCAATCGGTGTTGTAACGCTCACGCCATCCTTGCTGGCAACGACAGGCCCGCCCCTGTTGGCCGTAGCGCTGGCGTTGCCGTTTGCATCACGACCGATATCGCCGCCGTACCCACCACTGAGGTTGATACTGCTGGCGTCATACTCAGCCTTGTTCTTGATGTCTGAGCTGGTCAGCGTGCCGGTACTCAGGGTGTTTTTGCCGTCGGCGACCGCTTTGTCGCTGCTGGCGATGACTGCTCCAACAAGATCGGTATTGCCGGTGACTTCAACCTGGAAGCCGCCATCGCCGGCCTTGATGCCTGATTGTTCGCTAACGCTGGCGTACTCGCTTTGCATGTGTTGCTGGGCGATGCCGCCGCTGACGCTGCTGGTGCCGTAACAGAATGGAGGAATGCAAAGGCTCACACCTACGTTGGCACTCGACTGCTGCGATTTGTAAGTGCTGGTGTCCTGCAAACTCTCGATGTTGAGGTCGCCGCCGACTTTGACCTTGACCGTTTCACCGCTGGCGACTGCGCCCTTAATGTTGGTATCGCCACCGCTTTGCAGATTCAGCGTATGACCGGACTTGATCGACGTGTTGGTTTGGGTGACATCATCGCCATCGGCGCTGCCGCGTCCCTTGTTGGCGGCCAGTTCAAAGGTGATGCCGTTGCTTTCACCAAAGCCGAAACCAATTCCGGCGCTCCAGCCACTGTTGCTGTTGCTACTTTCCTGATGTGCGGTGTTTTGTGCAGACAGCAAATTGATCGTGCCGTCGGCTTTAAGGGAGACGTCCCCGCCACCTTCGATCCGGCTTCCAACCACATTGATGTCGCTGTCAGCACCGCCCCCGGTGGAGACGATGTTGATGTTGCCGCCAGCTACCACGCCGCTGCCCACGACGTTACGACCACTCTGAGTGCTGGTCATGTTGCTCTGGCTGTTGCTCAGATTGACGCTGACCTTAACCCCGGCTTTAGGGTCCTGCATTATGGCCTTGCCCGCGTCCATGGCCTGATCGGCACTCATGGCCGCGTTCACGGCAGCCAACGCGACCATACGATCATCACTGGTTTTCTGCGCTGCTTCGCCCATCTGCTGAATGCCTCGCAAAGCATCAAGCAGCGGAATGCTCACCGTCCCACCGACGGCCGTACGGCTGGTACTGGCCGTTTTGGTGGATTCCATGGTGTCGAAACCGGCCTCGATATCGACATGCTTGGCAGTAATGCCGATATCACCCTGAGGCGTGACCAACTGACTGGCGGTTTGGGTGTAATGGTCACCGGCTGTGAGGCTGATGTTGCCGCCCAGCGATGCGATCTGGCTGCCCGACTGGCGGGTAGAGGTGTATTGATCGGCTTCTTTCTGTTTGACGATCCCTGTCGCACCCTGCCACCAGGAGCCTATTTCACCGGCTTTTTTACTGCCGGATTTAGAGCTCGAAGTCTCGGTACTTTCTGCGCTGGTGATCTCCAGATTGCGACCGGCATCGATGCCGATGTTCTTGTCGGCTACCAGCGTACTGCCCTCAACAACAGTGTCGCGGCCACTCTTGATTTGAATGCTGCCGCCACTGATATCACTGCCGATGCTTTGGGTTGAGGTCGTTTGCCCTTGTTGCGATTTTTGCGTGGAAGACAGCAAGCCCGTGAACGTTGCACTGGTCTTGCTGGAGCTTTTCGACTGAGAGGATGTTTGAGTTTCCTCGCCGGCACCAATCAATACGTCGTTGCCAGCGGTGAGTTTCACCGCTTCTTCAGCACGCAGTGCAGCAGCTGTCAGCGAGATGTCATTATCGGCTTTCAGTTCGATGTTTTTTGCGACCAGCTCAGTACTGTTCAAGCGGGTCTGCGTGACTTCCGAACTGCTGGACTTGCTGGAGGACCATCCCTTCTTGGACGAAGCATTAGCCTGGCTTGCGTAGTCTTCGGCGGCATCGAGATTGATGTCACCACCCGCTGTGACGAGCAACGTTCCATCGCTGTTCAGCTTGGCGCCGGTGGCATTGAAATCCTCCCCGGCGGAGATCGTCAGTTTTTTCCCGGACGAAACACTCGAGCTGACGGATACGTCCGCTTCGCTCTCGGTCATCGTCGACTTTTTCTTGCCGAACGAGCCCTTCTTGGTTTTCGAGTAGTAGGAGTAGTCGACGTTATCCGCTGTTTCCAGATTCACATCACCGCCGGCGTATAGGTAAGCTTCATCCTTCGCACTCACCCGGCTAGCAATCAGGTCCAGATCCTTGCCCGCATTAAGGGCAACACTGCCCCCCGCATTAACAGTGGTAGACACCTGACTGACATGATCTTCCTGACTGGTAACCTTCTTGCTCTTGCCATACGAGTGCTGCTCATCCGCCGCCGAGGCCAGGGTCAAGTCGCCGACAGCGCTCATGCTCACGTCGCGCTTGGCGTCGATCTGACTGGCAATAACGGAGAGGTCTCGACCGGCGTTGACCTTCAGGCTCTGCCCCACATCTACGTCTGAGCCATATTGGGTAATGGTCTGGTCCCGATGCAGCCCCCGCTCGCCACTGACGATCTGTTCGGCTGATGTGAGGTTGACGTCGCGACCGGCCTTGATCGTGGTATCGGTACCGCTTTTCAGCACGCCGCCAACGTTGTTGATATCGCGTCCGGCGTTGAGGGTGAGCGAGTTTCCGGCTTCGATGCGCGCGGCGTTGTCGACGAAGTCCGTGCGCTCGTCGCGATAGCCGCTGCCGCTTTCGTGAGTGGTGACGGTGCGTTCGTTGATCACGTCGCCCCGGGTGGTGGTCAACGTGACGTCACGGCCGGCGATGATGCCGCCGGCCTTGTTGACTATGTTGTTGCCGGCTTTCAGGTCGAGGCGATTGCCGGCTTCCACCAGGCCGCTGTTGACCAGATCGTTGGTGGCGGTGGCCGACAGGTTGTTGGAGGCGCGCAAGGTGCCGGCGTTGTTCAGGTCTTTGCCGGCGATCAGGGTCACGTCGCTGCCCTGGATCAGGGCACCGTTGGCGGCCAGGCGATTGTTGGCGTTGGCCAGGTACAACACCGGCACCAGCACTTGCTCGCCGTTCACCTCGGCATTTTCCATCCACACAATGTCGTGGGTCAGGGCCGCGACTTGTTCGGAGGTCAGGCTGACGCCCAGCGACAGGTTGAGTTCTGTTTTGCTGGCGACGGCGTTGTTCATCAAGTATTTGAACAAGCCTTCGTCGCTGGTCTGGCCATCGATAAATCGCTGACCGGTACGCGCCACTACTGCTTGCTGGATCAGGCGTTGTTCATAAAGGCCATCGCCCAGGCGCTTGGCACTTTGGTCGGGGTCGTAGCCGAGGTTCGACAACAGGTAGTCCGAGCTCATGAATTGCTTGAGGTCGGTGAGTACCGGGTTGGTTTCGATCAGGTATTTCTGGGGTTTGGACTGGCCGCTGCTGGCCGGCAACCCTTGGACGCGATTGATGGTAAAGGCCGTGGAACGACCCGGCAGCGCCGAGCCAGTTGAATTGGCAGCCGGTGCGCTGACGTTGATCGCGCTGGCGCCGGCGCCCACGTTCGACGCCACATAATCAACAGGCTTCAGGTCAACGCTGCTGGCGGAGGCCTGAGTGTTGCTGACCGGTAGAATGTTCCGTGGCTGGACGCTTTGCAGTGGTTGCTCACGCTGGGTCGGGGTAATGCTGCCACCGCCCATGGTCCAGCTTTGCGGACCGCTGGTAACCGGAGTGCTGCTGTCTTGCCCGCTCAGGCGAAACAGGCCGTTCTGACCGGTAGGCAGGCTAAAACCTGGCAGCGCTATCGGGTTGACTTGTTGCTGGGCCAGATCAGGTGGCAGTTGCGCGTTGATGTAGATCGGCGTCGAGTACGCGCTGCCTGCTCCCGTGTCAGTTTTTACAGGGCCTGCCGCAACATAGGCGTAGTAAGGGCGGACTACGCTGTTATTAATATTCTGAGCCGCATCAAGGGTTACGTTTCCGCCAGCCTGGATGATTGCATCCAGAGACTCGCCGTTGATAACGCGGCTGCTGGTCGGCAGTGTCTCTCCCATCCAGGCCAGAAAGTTGCTCATGTCCTGTTCGACCGTGGCCGAAGGTGTCGGGTTGTTTCGTTGGGTGAAGAGGTCGGCCATTCTAATGGCCGAGGCTGTTTCATTGACCCAGCTCACGAATCTTCGAGTGGATTCGATTACCTGCTCTTGCAGACCTTTGTTGTTGATCGTCGAAGCATGGATAGCCAAATCGCCAGCGGCTGTCATGCTACTGCTGGTGTTGTTCACTTCGCCTGCGTTAATCGTCAGGTCCGCGCCACTGTTGATCGAGGCGGCTTCAGAATGAAGCGTGACCTTCAAACGATCGGTTTCTGCAATTTCCCAAAGACCGTTGATGCGACCACCGCCACGGCTGTCACAGCCATACGCGATCAATGAGCACGACAATTGGGTGATGGTCGCGACACTTTTCTCATGCTCGGTGTACTGCAACACATCCATGACGTTATTAACCGTCGTGGCTGCGATCGTCAGGTCGCCGGTGCTCTCAATCCCTGCGGACCTGTTGTCCAGCAAATCGGCCTTGGTCCCGTTTTTATCCCGAGCAATAAGCGTGCTGCCCAGGCTATAGACCTGTCCGTAGTAGTTGGTGATGCTGGGGCTCAGGAGCTGCATGTCTGCGCCGCTGAAGATCAGCCCGTGATCATTGACCAGCGAGCCGGTAGTGACAGTCAGCGCTTGACCGCTGCCCAGCGTTCCCTGGTTGTTGATCCCGCCGGCGTTCACCGTCAGGTTGGTGGCCGAGGTCAGACGACCGGCGTTGCTCAGCAGGCCCCCCACCGACACCGTGGTGTCACCGCCGCCAGCAATGGTGGAGGCCGCATTGAGGCTCAGTTGTGCGGCGCTCAGGCCAAACGTGCCGAGGCTGCTGACACGCCCGTTGCCCCAGTACGTACCCGCGAGGTTGAGGCTCATGCTGCCGTCACTGGCGATCAGCCCATCGTTGTACCAATTGCCACCCGTACCGACGAAACTCTCCGAGGCCAGCAACTGACCACTCGCCGTCTGGGTGAAACTATTGACGTTAACGGTTAGGCGCCCAGCCTGGATGACGTTGCTGTTGGTCCAGCTGTCGGCGTTGAGGGTCAGGCCGCCGCGAGTGACGATGGTGCCGCCGGCGCCGGTGACGTTGGCGGTGGAAATGTCGAAAGTACCGTTGCCCACGTGCAGCAGACTGCCGCCACCGTTGAGGAAACTGCCCACTGCCATGGTCAGGTCAGTGTTGGCGCTTTCCAGGGTGCCGTTGCGGTTGTCGAACAGGCCACCGATCTGGAAGCTGGTTTTGCCTTTGTCGCCAAGGGCGCGCAGTTGGCCGGTCTGGTTGTCGAGGCTGGCAGCCTTGATCGACAGGGTGCTGTCGCTCTCGATGATGCCCAGTCGGTTGTTCAGGGCACCGCTGAGGGTGAGGTCGATCTGTTGACCGGCGATCTGGCCGTCGTTGTCGCCGCTGTTGTCAAAGTTGTTGCCGGTGACGCTGACCTTGCCTTTGGCGTAGAGGCCGCCGTTGCGGTTGTCGAAGTTGCCGGTGACGACAGTCGCGTCGCCGCCTTGCGCAGCGATACGCCCGCCGTAGTTATCGATGCCGGCCAGGGCCGTCAGGTTCAGACGCTGGGCCTGGGTGACGCCGCTGCGGCGGTTGTTGTTCAAGTCATAGCCGTTTTTCAGCACACCAGTCAGGTTGGCCGTGAACGCAGCTTGCAGGCTGGCGAGCACCCCGCCACGGTTATCGAGGTTGTCGGCCTTGATCGACAGGTCACCGTCCTTGGCGACAATACGGCCGCTCTGGTTGTCGATATCGCCGCCGATGGTGAGGTTCAAAGCCCCCTGGCTTTGCAGGGTGCCCTTGGCGTTGACGAGGCTGGCGGCCTGGATTTTCAGGTCGCCATTCTGGCTGTAGATCTGGCCATCGGCGCTATTCTGCAGCGTACCGCCCGTGGTGATGGTCAGTTGATCATTGGCCGCGATGGTGCCGAGATTGCGGTTGTCCAGGCCACCGGTGAGCAGCGTCATCAAACCTTGGCTGGCGAGTTCGCCACCCTGGTTATTGATCTGCGTGGCGCGTTGCACCAGCAGTGGGCCGGCGCTGGCCAGTGTGCCGTTGGTGTTGGTCAGGGCTCCGAGCAGGTCGAGGGTCACGGCACCGTTGCCGACCAGGTTGCCGCCGGTGTTATCCAGTGTGGTACCGGTGAAACTGAGGTTCTGTTTTGCGTTGACCGTGCCGCCGGCATTGCCCAGGGTCATCGCCTGCATGGCCAGGGTTGCGCCGCTGTCGATCAAGCCGCCCTGAGCATTGTTCAGCAGACCGCTGAGGGTCAGGGTCTGATTGCCGCCGCTGGAGAGAATGCCGCCGTTGCTGTTGTCCAGGCTCGACGCGTTGACGCTCAGGGTTTTCCGGCTGACCAGTGCACCTTCGCCGCTGTTGAGAATGGCACCACTTACGGTGACGGCCACATCGCTGTCATGACTCGACAACGTGCCTTTGTTGCGGTTGTCCAGGCTGTTGCTGGTGAGGCTCAGGCCCTGCCAGCCGGAGATCAGACCGCCCTGGTTGAGTACCGTATCGGCGTTGACCGTCAGCAGGTTATTGCTGATCAGTTTGCCGTTGTTGTTATCCAGTGCACGGGCCGTCAGATCGAGGCTCTGGCTGCTGGAGATTTCGCCGTTCCGGTTATTCAGGTCACGCAGGTGCTTGAGGCTCAGCAAACCCGTGGTGGTGATCAGCCCGACGCCGTTGTTCAGGTCGCCGGTGGCCGCCCCGAAGTCGATGGCGATGGCGCTGCCCAGCAAAGAACCGTTCTGGTTATTCAGGCCACTGCTATTGACCGTCAGCCCCGTGGTGGCGTTGATCAGTCCCTGGCTCTGGTTTGTCAGCAGCCCGTCGAGGTTCAGGTCGAGGTTGGCGCGGCTGGTCAGCGTGCCGCCACTGTTGTCCAGGCTGGCGGCTTTGACGTCGAGTGCTGCAGCGGCGATCAGGCCTTTGAGGTTGGTCAGTGCCTGATCGATGCGCAGGGTCAGGGGCTGATTGCTCAGCAGTTTGCCGTTGCTGTTGTCCAGGCTGCGAGCAGCGATGGTGAAAGCCTCGGCGCTGGATATTTCGCCGCCGTTGTTATTAACGTCGGTGAGGTTTTTGAGCATCAACAACGGCGCGCTGATCAGACCATTCTGGTTGTTCAGCTGACCCTGGTTCAGATCCAGTGTCAGAGACGTGTTACTGAACAGTTGCCCGCCTTGCTGATCCAGGCCGGTGACGCTGGCAGTCAGGGCACCAACGCTGGCGATACGACCGCCATCCTGGTTGGTCAGTTGGGTGGTGGTCAGGTCCAGGCTGGCACCGCTGTTCAAGCGACCGGTGTGACTGTTATCCAGTGCGCCGGTGTTGACGATCACCGCCCCCTTGCCACTGATGCTGCCGTTATTGCGGTTGTCGAGGCTGGCACTGTTGAGTGTGATGCCAGCATCAGTCACGATCTCGCCGCCCTGATTGAGCACGACGCCGGTGGTGGTCAACGTCAGCGGCCCTGCCGCGGAAACACTGCCCAGGGTGTTGGTCAAGCTCGCGGCTGTGACCCCAAGTGCACCTTCAGCACTGAGCAAGCCTTGGCTGTTATTGAGATCACCCTTGAGATCGAGCTTCAGGTTTTTCTGACTCAACAGCGAGCCGCCACTGTTGTCGAGATTGCGGCCGGTCAATGTCAGGTCGGCCTTGCCCGAGAGCAGACCTTTGGCGCGGTTGATGATGTTTTCGACTGTCAGGGACAGTGCGCCTTCAGCGAATACCTGGCCGCCATCGCTGTTGTCCAGACGGTTGCCGATCAGGGTGACATCTGACTTGCTCGACAACTCACCACCGCGGTTATCGACCGATTCGACGTTCAGTTGCAGCCCTTTGGTTGCGCCGATAAGGCCGCCAAACCGGTTATCGAGGTTGATGCCCCTCAGGGTGAGCCCACCGGTTGCGATCAACTGACCGCCCTGATTGTTCAGGGTCGCAACGTTGGCCGTGACATCGGTTTTACCGGCGATCTGGCCACGGGTGTTGTCCAGGCTATCGGCGCTGAGGTTCACGTCACCGTCAGCGATGAACGTGCCATCCTGATTGACGATCTGACCGTCCACCGTCATCCCGAGGGTGCCATGACTGCTGATCAAGCCGCCGGTGTTGTCCAGGCGCGCGCTGTGCACCTCCAGGGTCTGTGCGGAAATCAGGCCCTTGATGCTGGCGAGCAGTTGATCGATGTGCAGCGTCAGCCCCTGATTACTGATCAGCTTGCCGTTACTGTTGTCCAGGTTCTGGGCGGCCAGTGTGAAGGCCTGGGCGCTGGAGATTTCACCGTTCCGGTTGTTGACGTCCTTGAGATTTTTCAACATCAGCAACGGTGCATTGATCAGCCCGTTCTGGTTGTTCAGTTGGCCGTGATTCAAGTCCAGGCTCAGGACGGTTTTGCTGAACAGCTGACCGCCCTGTTGGTCGAAACCGGTGACACTGGCAGTCAGGGCCTTATCGCTGGCGATTCGGCTGGCAACACCGTTGCTGACTTGAGTCGCGGTCAGGTCGAGCGTATCGCCACTGATCAATTGGCCGCCCTGAGTGTTGTCGAACGTACCCGTGGTGACGGCGGTCGCGCTCTTGCCACTGATCAGGCCGTTCTGGCTGTTGTTCAGGCTTTGACTGTTGAGGGTCAGGCCGCTGTCGGTGGTGATCGACCCGCCCTGATTGTTCAACACTCCCGTCGTCGTTAGCGCCAACGCACCGGCGCTCGACACGCTGCCGCGGGTATTGTCGAGGCTGACCGCGTTAACTGTCAGGGTGCCTTCACTGCTGATCAGGCCTTCGATGTTGCTTAGCGCGTTGTCGAGGCGGATATCCAGCCCAAGCTGAGTGACCAGGCTGCCACCGCTGTTGTCCAGATTCTGCCCCGTCACTGTCGTGGCGCCCTTGCCGAACAACAGTCCCTTGGTCTGGTTGATGATCTGCGCCACTTTCAGGCCCAGCTCGGTGCCAGCCAGAATCTTGCCGTTGTCACTGTTGTTCAGGCTTTGGCCTTCAATGGCCACATCAACGGTGCTGGAGATTTCGCCTCCGCGGTTGTCCACCTCATCGACATTGAGTTTCAGCGCTTTTGTCGCGCCTACCAGCCCGCCACTGCGGTTATCGAGCCCCTTGCCATTGAGGGCCAACATTCCTTGAGCGACTAGCTCGCCGCCCTGGTTGGTGAATTGCGCAACCTTGGCCGTCAGATCGGTTGTGCTGGAGATACGACCGCCGCTGTTGTCGACGCTGGCCGCCTGCAGTTGCACCGCCCCCGCTGCGCTGAGCAAGCCGCCGCGGTTATCCAGATGAGTGCCATTGAAGTTGATGGCGGCCTGGCTGTTGAGCAGACCTTGCTGGCGGTTATCGAGTTGTCCGACGGTCAGTTGCAGGTCTTTGCCAGCGCGTACTTTGCCGGTGCGGTTATCCAGTGAATCGCTGCGCAGGGTCAGGCGATCCTTGCCGGTCAGGCTGCCATTGCGGTTGTCGAGGCTGCCGGTTTGCAGGTCGACCACGCCTTTGGCACTCAGGTTGCCATTCTGGTTATCGAACAAGCCATTGATGCGTGCGGTGAAGCTGCCGTCGCTGACCAGGCTGCCGACATGACTGTTATCCAGGCTGGCGGCGCTGATGCTCACGCTTTGGCCGGAACCCAGCACGCCGTTCTGGTTATTCAGGGCGCCGATCAAGCCGATGTTCAGGGCAACGTCGCCCGTGACCTGGCCGTCACTGTTGTCCAGTGTCGTGGCGGTGATAGTGGTGGTGCCGGCGCTGGAAACTTCGCCATCGTGGTTGTTCAGGTGGCCGAGAGTGGCTGTGAGGTTGCCGTTGCTGGTAATGACGCCCTGGGTGTTGAGCACCTGCGAGGCTTCCAACTCCAGAGTGCCGCTGCCCAATACCCGGCCGGTGTTCTGGTTATCCAGCGTGGTAGCAGTGACGCTGGTTTTTTTCTGCCCGCTTAAAGTGCCGCCCTGGTTATTCAACGTCTGCGCGGTATTGACCGTCAGATTGCGGCTGGCCACCACGCTCTTGCCGGTGTTGTTGAAGTTCTGCGCGCTCAGGCTCACATCACCTGTGGCATTACGACTGGTATCGGCGTTAACCCCGGCCTCAATGATACCGTTGTTGGTCAATACACCACCGGCCGTCAGCGCGATGCTGTCCCGGGCGGCGAGGGTTTGCTGGTTGGTCAGATTGCCTTGGGTTTGCACGTTGACGGCGGTGCCGGCGTAGACCGGGCCGCGCGCATCGAGGCTGGCGGCTTTGACGTTGACGGCCCCCGCCGCAGAAGTCTGCGCCAGGCTGAGATGGCCGTTGGCGTCGAG
Source organism: Pseudomonas sp. DF5 (assembly GCF_058148225.1). NCBI lineage: Bacteria > Pseudomonadati > Pseudomonadota > Gammaproteobacteria > Pseudomonadales > Pseudomonadaceae > Pseudomonas > Pseudomonas sp. DF5. The sequence continues at coordinate 36,620 of NZ_JBYVYM010000022.1, read as the reverse complement.
CTGGATATCGCCACCGCTGGCGGCCAGGTTGCCGTCGAGTTTCACCCCGACCCCGGCTTCGGTGCCGACCAGTTTGATCGCCCCGGCGTACATGCCGCCCAACGCGGAAGAGTCGATCGCCAGTTGCGGCTTGGCACTGCCGTCATCGGCGCGCGCGGTGGCGTTGAGGCTGTCGGCGTTGACGTCGTTGCGACCGGCGATGATGGTCAGGTTCTTCGCCTGGATCTCGGCGTTGATCTTCGCGCTGCGGGTGATGATTTCAAACTGGTCGACGTTGTTGGCGTTCAGCCCGGCGCCGTCGATGGAGACGCTGCCCTGATCGACCTGGAAGCGATCGAGGCGACCGCTACCGTCGAGCACCGGCTTGCCGGTGGTCAGGGTCACGCGCGGGGTATTGATGAAGCCGCAGCCGTTGCAGCTGATGCCGTAGGGGTTGGCGACGATGACCCGTGCCGACTGCCCCGCCACTTCGGTGTAGCCGCGCAACTGGCTGGGGCTGCCGCCGACCACTTCGTTGAGGATGGTTTGCGCCGCGACTCCGTTGGTCAGGTTCGGGTTGCCGACGATGATCCCACCCAGTTGCGTCGCGCCGGTCTGCGCGGCGATGTTGTTGAGGATCACCCCCTGGCTGCCGACGTTGTAATCGTGGAACTGGTTATGCGACAGGCCCGTGCCGTTGGGCGTGGCGATCTGGACGATCGGCACGCCGTTGCCCGCCTGCCCGAGGCTGGTGCCGGGCGTAGCCACCACGATCCCGTCGGCCTGGGCCCACATCGGCTGCCAGAACATGACGTTGGCCAACAGGAACGCCAACCCGCGCTTGGGCATGCCCCAGAAGTGCTCGCGATTTTTGACCGCAGCCGAGGGCTGGCCAGCGAGGAAGGCGTAGTGGCGAACGTCCATGTCAAAGAGTCTCGGTGCGAACGGCAAGAATGGAATGAGCAAATCACAGACAAAGCCGTCCCGACTCGGCAGACGCTGGGGGCGCTTGCAGAGCGAATACGTCATAAGGGGGTAGGTACGCGCCTGGGTCAGAAGGTCCAGAGCGTTGCGTAAACGACCATTGCATCAGCGTGCGGATGGTCTGTTCGGTCCCTCGAAACGGCAAAGTGATATCAATATGATGGCGAGATGTTAAGTTGCCATCATTCTGACGTCAATAAGCCGTTCGGGATGTTTTTTGCGAAGGCTCTAGCTTGCGGTTTTTGGTCGATTACCTGAACGCTCTGGATCGAGGCAGAGCCGAGGGCTGCAATTTCTTGACGTAAAAAAACCCGGACACTGTCCGGGTTTTCATTGGTTCGCTACGGCGCTTTATTCAGCCGCCGGCGCTTCCGGCTTACGGCGTTTCAAAGGTGCCATGCCGTCCTTGCTGACCAGCGACAGGGCGTCAGTCTTCGGGCGGTTGGCGATCTTGCGCTTGGTCGGAGCCTTGGCGCCGGTTTTCTTCTTGTCGCCCTTGGCGTCGACCTTTTTCTTCTTCACGCCAACGGCTTTGCCCGAGGCCTTGACCTTTTTCGGTCCGCCGTAGGTGCCTTTGACTTCCTTGATGGTGCGGCGTTCGAAGCTCTGCTTGAGGTAGCGCTCGATGCTCGACATCAGGTTCCAGTCGCCGTGGCAGATCAGCGAGATAGCCAGGCCATCGTTGCCGGCGCGGCCGGTGCGACCGATGCGGTGAACGTATTCGTCGCCGCTGCGCGGCATGTCGAAGTTGATCACCAGGTCCAGGCCGTCCACGTCCAGGCCACGGGCAGCGACGTCGGTGGCGACGAGGATTTTCACCCCGCCCTGCTTCAGGCGGTCGATGGCCAGTTTGCGGTCTTTCTGGTCCTTCTCGCCGTGCAGCACGAACGCTTTGTATTCCTGCGCCACCAGGCGGCCGTAGATACGGTCGGCCATGGCCCGGGTGTTGGTGAACACGATGGCCTTCTGGTAGGTCTCGTTGGCCAGCAGCCAGTTGACGATCTGTTCTTTGTGCTGGTTGTGGTCAGCGGTGATGATTTGTTGACGGGTGGTTTCGTTCAACTGGCTGACTGCGTTGAGCTGCAAGTGCTCAGGGTTGTTCAGGACCTTGGCGATCATCTCGCGCAGGCCCGAACCGCCGGTGGTGGCGGAGAACAGCATGGTCTGCTGGCGGTTGGTGCACTCGTCCACCAGACGCTGCACGTCTTCGGCAAAACCCATGTCGAGCATGCGGTCGGCTTCGTCGAGCACCAGCACTTCGACTTCCTTGAGGTCGAGGTTGCCGGCGTTCAGTTGCTCGATCATCCGGCCCGGCGTACCGATCAGGATGTCTGGCACCTTGCGCAGCATGGCGGCCTGGACCTTGAAGTCTTCACCGCCGGTGATCAGGCCAGACTTGATGAAAGTGAACTGAGCGAAGCGCTCGACTTCCTTGATGGTCTGCTGGGCCAGCTCGCGGGTCGGCAGCAGGATCAGGGTCTTGATGCTGACGCGGACTTTGGCCGGGCCGATCAAGCGGTTGAGGATCGGCAAAACGAAGGCGGCGGTTTTGCCGCTGCCGGTTTGCGCTGTCACCCGCAGGTCACGCCCTTGGAGCGCCAGCGGAATAGCCGCTGCTTGCACAGGCGTTGGCTCGACAAATTTAAGCTCGGCCACGGCTTTGAGCAGACGTTCGTGCAGGGCGAATTGGGAAAACACGGGTGCTACCTCGAAGAAATACAAAAAAACAGCTGCATAGGGTAACGGTTTCGAGCGCTAAGGCCGAGTTTCTTTATACAAACGGCTGCAAACAGTGGCTTTTTTGTTGCCTGATTTGTCTCAAAACGTCATCCACAACCTCTTAAATGCTCTAATCGCCCCGTCGCGCCCTACAGAAGAAGCGTTTTCACCCATGGATATCAAACAGCTCTGGCTCAACGCCCAAGACCTCTGGGGTGCCCTCGATCAGCACCCGCTCCTGCATTCCACACTCGCGCTGATGTTGCTGCTGGTGGTGGCGCTGGTACTCGGACGAGTGGCGCGTTACCTGATTCTTCACGCGACCAAAATGCTCGGCCGCCAACCGGCGTTGCATTGGGTCAACGATTTCCGCCACAACAAAGTGTTTCATCGCCTGGCGCAAATGACGCCATCGCTGGTGATCCAGTTCGGCCTGCACCTGGTGCCGGAGTTGGGCAAGACCAGCCTGAACTTCCTCGGCAATGTGGCGCTGGCGTTCACCATTCTGTTTCTGGTGCTGGCCATCAGCGCGTTGCTCAATGCCCTGCTGGACATCTATGCCCGCACCGAACACGCCCGCACCCGCTCGATCAAGGGCTATGTGCAACTGGCAAAAATGGTGTTGTTCGTGTTTGGCGCGATCATCATCGTCGCCACGTTGATCGACCGTTCGCCGCTGTTGCTGCTGTCGGGCCTGGGCGCCATGTCGGCGGTGATTCTGTTGGTCTACAAAGACACCCTCCTATCGTTCGTCGCCAGTGTGCAACTGACCAGCAATGACATGCTGAGGGTCGGCGACTGGATCGAGATGCCCCAGGTCGGTGCCGACGGTGACGTGGTGGACATCACTTTGCACACGGTCAAGGTGCAGAATTTCGACAAGACGATTGTGTCGATCCCGACCTGGCGCCTGATGTCCGAGTCGTTCAAGAACTGGCGCGGCATGCAGCAGTCCGGCGGACGCCGGATCAAGCGCAGCCTGTTCATCGACGCCAGCGGCGTGCGATTCATTCGTGATGACGAAGAGCTGAGGCTGTCCCAGGTGCATTTGCTGACCGACTACATGAGCCGCAAGACAGCCGAACTCAAAGCCTGGAACGAAGCCCAGGGCAACGTCGCGGCGATGTCGGCCAACCGCCGACGAATGACCAACATCGGCACCTTTCGCGCCTATGCACTGGCGTATCTGAAAAGTCACCCGGAGGTTCAGCAGAACATGACCTGCATGGTTCGCCAGATGCAGACAACCGCCCAGGGTATTCCGCTGGAAATCTACTGCTTCACCCGCACGACGGTGTGGGCTGATTACGAGCGGATCCAGGGGGATATTTTCGATTACCTGCTGGCGGTGCTACCGGAGTTCGAGTTGAGCCTTTATCAACAGCCAAGTGGGAGCGATTTTCGGAACGGGTTGTTTCCCGACGTGCCAACCCTGCCCCGAGCGCCGAGGAAACTGACCTCCTAGGGTTTCAGCTTCAACAGCAGATCAATGCCGTCGGGCCAACGACGCTATACATTTTGGGCGTTGATGTGTTCTGCATTCATACGCCGCCAACTGCAACGAGACCAGCGACTGCCTGGTTTCGGCAGGTAGTCTCGAAAGCGGCGAACGCAGAATTAGCTGAACGGAGATTAACCGATAACAGTTCACTGATAGAAAACCGACGAGCGGGTGTAGCCCCGAAATCTAAAGAGTACAACCTGACAAGATCAAAAAGAAAAATCCACCTGGCGTTTAGTGATTTTCACTATACGAGCGAGCACTTTTAATCTGTTTTACACAAAACCAAACCTATAGCATTTGGCCACTTGCGAACAACTGGACAAAGGCGTCAAACATGTTAGGGATAACAAAACTTTCAGAGCGCTCGGCTAACACTGAACGCAGCATGGACTTTCAAGCGCTCAACTTTTTTGCCAACGCTCCTGCTTTTTCTCAACCTAAAAATTTTTATACAACCAGCCCTTACCAAAGACCATCCCGGCCCCAGGACATTACTGAAAAAATCATCACGACCCGCCTGACAAGTCACGAACTTTCCAGTAGCAATCACCTGTTGGCCCAGCGCCTTTTATTCAATATCTACGAACAGGACATGGTGTTCCTGCCGAAGGCACCTGCCCACTTTGACCTGTCAGCATTCAAAAACTTTTACAATCCGCAGTTGATGGCGAGCGGCAAACAAATCCGTCCTGCATTGGAAAACTATATCTATGGTTGGTTGAATGAAGAAATACATGTCAACGGCCCCTGGTGCGAAGAATCCTTTATAACTCACACCGATAAGGTACTGAATGATATCGGGCAGTCGGAATCCAGACTTTATAACGTGCTGACCAGCAGTCGCCAGCCCCAACGGGCCGCGAGATTCTTCCTCACTCAATGTGCCGGGGACTTCCTCAGTGAAGCATCCGCCATGGCACGCAACGTACTGGGTAACTGTGGCGAACACACCAGCGAGCTGTTCAAAATACTGATCGACGAATATGGTTATGGCGTTGACAAGAAGAAACACAGCACGATTTTCGAGGACATGCTCAAGAACCTGGACATGTCTCATCACGTTCATCATTACTGGCAGTTCTATACCGCTGGCTCTTTGTCCCTGACCAACTACTTCCATTACGTGTCAGCCAATCATGGTGAATTTTTCCGCTACATCGGTGCCATGTATTACACCGAAGCGTCCTTGGCCCTAACCACCAAGCATCAATCCCGCGCCCTCAAGCATATTTTCAAGGATGCCGTCACCACAGAGTACTTTGACGAACACTCTCATATTGATGTCCACCACGGAAGAATGGCCTTGCAACGACTGATCATTCCGATGATCAAACAATTCGGCGTCAAAATAATCCCCGACATCATCCGCGGTTTTGAAGAGTTCAAACTGCTTCAAGATATCGCCGACGAGGAACTCTACGCGCACATCGCATGGCATGATGAACTGGATGACTATCGCGCCAAAGCCCGGTCACTGCACAACAAAAAACGCCCGGACATGACCATTACAGAGGCCAAGGGAGAGTTGTCCGTATTGCACACCCACTCGAATGACGAGTTGTTCTGGGTCGAGTCAGGTGAATTGGATTTCGTCGTGAGCCCGGAACTTTCCGTCCGACTGAACTCCGGAGAAGGCATCGTCATACCGAAAGGAATGATTCATGGGACTTATATCACTTCTCCCTCCTGCACTTACACTGTGACTGCACTCTAAACGGCCATCAGCAATGAAATCCATCACCTTGAGCCTGAACGATACCCAGTATGTTGCGGTCGACGAGAAAACCTATTTCCTCAACCGTCGCCGCGATGCAACTCAATTGTTACCCACCTCATGCCCTCATCGGGGTGGGCCTCTGCACATGGGAGAAGTCACCCAGGACGGAGAAAGTGTGATCTGTCCCTGGCATGACAACGCTTACAAAGTTTGCAATCTGGAAAAGAAATCGCTGCCAACGGTTCGTGTAAAAAACATGATCAGCACTGTCGTGGGCGCTACCAATCGGTGTGTGCCTTTAATAAAAATTTCACGCCATAACTGACAGGCCTATGAACAATAAATTTACACTTCCCGCGTTCTACTCGATCGTCACTCTGTTCACCGGTCTGGACATGGCGATTGTCATCGCCATGGTCTGGTTTGGCCTGGAAACTACAGGATCGACCTTCCTGGTCGGCGCCACCCTCTGTGTGGCGACTGTCGTGCCTTATGCCTGTGAACAATATATAGGTCGGTTCTTTACCATTGAGTTGAGCATGAAGCGTCTGCTTTATATTCGACTCATCGCGTTTACAGCGATCGTAGGATTGTCGTTCACAGAAGCGGCACTGCTGCCGATCGGCTTCCTTGGCATCGCCTTTCTGGTAGGGGTCACCGATTATTTCACCATCAGCACCCTGGAATCGAAAAACACCAAACTGGTTCTGGCGGGCCTGACCGACAGCGACTCCTCGGCACGACTCATGCAGACTTCCATTCAGATCGGTGCCTTTGGTGGGGCCCTGCTTGGCGGGATGATCGTGGATATCTACTCGGTCAACCAAACACTGCAGATCATCGGTATCGCTGCGATCGTTTCCCTGGCGGCCATCCTTTTCCTTTCTGCAACACCTACTCCCGATGACAACGTGCAAGCCCAGGTGGTAACCGCCACAGCCACACAGCAGCTTCCCAGAAACTTTTATATATTGATCATTGTGCTCAGCATGATCGGCTTCCACATTGGTGCCTTTAACAGCCTCGTGCCCATCGTCTTTCAGAAACTCAACGAATGGAACGCCACGCTTTTTGGCATCGCCAGTGGACTTGCCGGTCTGGGCGCCTTCAGCGCTGCGGTGTTGCCACGGCTAAAACTCAAAAGCCATAGTGCAATCCTGATCGTCATTGCCGCCGATGTGGCGATCGTCTACTTGCAGAACCTTTATTTAATGATGTTCGCCGCCTTCATCCTCGGCTTTTGCATTAACAGCCTGAGAATTCAGTTGCGTAAAAACCTCATTGAATCTGCACCTAATGAACAGATTGCCGACGTAATCGCCTCCAAGAGTTCGCTCTATTACCTGTTGGTCAGCGGTTCGGCCCCGATGATTCTCACCTTTTTCACCACCGGCGCCTTCCTGGGACTGGAAGGGGCACGCCTCTTGATGATCGTTTCCGCCGCTTTACTAGGATGTGCTGTTCTGGCCTGGAGCCTGACTCCTGAAGTCTCAGCCACCACTACCGTTGATTGAGGAGCAAGTGAGAGTGAACACCATTGTTATTGTTGACCCGTTCTCGACCGGCAAGTTGTATGCCCCGAAATTCAATGCTCTAGGCATGCGCTGCATCGCCATCATCTCCCGTCCCGACCTGCCCGCCCACTTCACCAATGATCTGGTACGGGAAAACTTCGCGGAGATTCTGCCATGGAAAGAAGAGCTGATTGAGTCCCTGAGCAAGAAAGGAATAACGGCTGTCATTGCCGGCTGCGAAACAGCGATTCATCTCACGGACTACCTGACCGAACTTCTTGAACTCAAAGGCAACAGCCGTATTACCAGCGATCTGCGGCGTAACAAGTTCTCCATGCAGCAAGCGCTGAAGAACAAACAAATTGCCCACATCAGTTCGTGCATTCTGAGTTCGGCTTCACGGATTCCAGACCTTCTGGAGTCAATTGATCCGAAACGGAAATATGTCATCAAGCCCCTTAACTCGGCGGCCACGGAAGGCGTTGTCTTTGCACAAGGCAAAGAAGAAGTCCATGCCGCCTTGACCCATGCCGCCTGGAATCAAAAAAACGATCTGGGCGAGTTCAACCTGGGTTTCATCGTTCAGCCATTTGTAGCCGGCCCGGAATACGTGGTTGATATGGTGGCGTTTAACGGGACATTCATTATTGCCTCTGTGTGCAAATACACAAAAATCCACAGGAACGGCAGCATGTTCGTCTACGAAAGCCTGGATACCCTCGACCCTGGCGACAGTGCCCTCCAGCCATTGATCGACTATGCCAGAACGGCCGCGGCAGCATTGGGCATCCGGGTAGGCCCGATCCATATGGAAATCATCTGGTCTGAAGACGGACCGGTCATGATTGAAGCCGGAGCCCGTCTGCATGGCGGCATCGCTCCGCAGCTGTTCCAAAAGGTTTACCAACCTGACCTGCTCTCGCTGGCCGTAGAGTGCTACCTGGGTCACACGGCCCCCGAGGGTACCCAGGCGGCTCTCCAAATCAGCCACGGAACAATCGGATTCTTCTGCGCTGACGAACAACGCCCCTTTGAGGAGCCTTCCGACGCCGAGTTGAGCAGTGTGAAGCAGGATCTCTCGTATGGCGGCCATAAGTACTTCATCAGCCCTGGCACCACAACACCGGTAACGATTGACTTCGCGACATGCCCTGGCTTGTTCTGGCTGCATCACCCCGATCTCGAACAACTCGACCGCAGCGCAAAAAACATTCGTTCCCTTCTATGGCGTCAATGAGAGACCTATGAATCCCCGTCTAATCATCAAAAAATCTGCCATCGACCTAGGTATTGGTAATGCCTGTGCCGCGGTCATCCAAGGCATCACGGTGTCTGAAGATCAGAGTTTTCTTCCTGTTCTGACAGACAACTTGAACCATGTCGCCTCGCGCCTGGGCGAGCTGGAATCGAACTGTGTCTATAAAGGTTTTGCTCGACAACTGCAGAAAATGGGCTATCACAACACAGTCAGCGCCAACGAGAAAATCCTCAAGAGCTTCATCTCCAAAGGGGTTCGCCCCATCAACAACATCGTGGATGCTTACAATGCCATTGCCATCCGCCATGGTGTCAGCATCGGTGTTCACACCTATCATCGACCCGATGACATCCAAGTCTTTCGCTCGGAAAAAACCATGACCTTCCGGCCTCTTTTTGCCAAAAAAGATGCCATCGTTCCCATCGGCGATCTCGTTTATACCTGCGCAGACGCTTTGTTGGCATGCATTGGCAAAACAGATGCCGATGCCCATGACTTCCGGCTGACCAATGAATCATCGAGCTTGGTCGCCGTGGTACTGGGCCACCACGACACACCGCTGGACTTCAATCAGGCGGTCCTTGAAGAGTTCGTGGGCGCCCTCAGCGAGAAAATGCCCTCACTGGACCATTACTTTTTAGAACGGGTCCTGGTTCAAGACAACCCATAGGCATCGAAGCCTGAGCGTCAGATTCCACATAATGCACAATAAGGAAAAGCCGTTTTTTAACTGCAGCTTCCCAGGAATCTCGCTCAGAATGTCTGGTTCTGTTTAAAGGAGCCGGTCTATCGCCAGGCTTTCAGAACAGGGTTGACGATGACCTCGTTGACTTGCTCTATTTTTAAAATTTTCTCCTTCAGAACCATCAACTCCTCGAAGCTTTTATATTTCACTTCCAGCATCATGTCGGTATCACCAAAAAGAGAATAGGCGTGAACAACTTCGACATACCCGTGCACTTGAGGAAAAACCAAATGGCAACTGCTGCCATTAAGGCGCAGCATCAGGAACGCCGCCTGCTGCTGGCTTGCCTCATCTTCAGCGATGTTAATGGTAAAACCTAATATAACGCCCTTATCAATCAGCTTTTGAACGCGTGACTCTACGGCTGTTCGAGACTTGTGCACTTGCCTTGATAGCTTTGCCAGGCTGACCCTGGAATCTTCTTTCAACGCAGTGATAATAAGCTCATCAATCTTGTCCACTCTGCCGCCCCTGCACTGATCTTTTCCATAACAGATTTTCATTACCGCCTGCTCTAGCGAATAACCCTGTACCACACCCAGACAAAATCACCCTGCCGATTTTGCCATGATAATCGATGCCCCCTCCCCGAACAGTGGTACCCAAGCCAGAACGACGGTTCAGTTCGCTACCGCCTTGGCCCCCGAACGGCTGATCCACACCGCCGCGAGGATCACCGACCCGCCGAGGAGCAAACGCCCCAGTTCTTCATGCTGGTTCCAGATCAACAAGTTGATAAGCAAACCCACCGGCACATGCAAGTTGTTCATCACCGCCAGCGTCCCACCATTCACCAGGCACGCGCCCTTGTTCCACCAGTACAAACCCAACGCGGTCGAGACTAGGCCAAGAAACAGCAGAACACCCCATTGCAACGGCGCTTCAGGCAGGAAGTTCTGTTTGCCGAACAGCAGAAACGCCGGCAATGCCACCGCCAACGCACCGAGGTAGAAGTAGCCGAAACGCCGGTAATGCGGCAGATCGCTCGGATGGCGGGCCACCAGATGTTTGTAGAGCACCTGCCCGGCGGCGTAGGTGAAGTTGGCCAGTTGCAGCAACAAAAAGCCCATGAAGAAGTCCGGGTTGATCCGGTCGTAGCGAATCACGGCCGCGCCCGACACTGCCACCAATGCCGCGATCAAGGCCCACGGATTGAAGCGCCGGTTCAGCGCGTCTTCGATCAGGGTCACGTGCAGCGGCGTGAGGATGGTGAATAGCAACACTTCCGGCACCGTCAGCACCCGGAAGCTCAAATATAAACAGACGTAGGTCACGCCGAACTGCAAGGCGCCGATCAATAACATGCCGCGCATGAATGCCGGCTCGACCTGACGCCAGCGCGTCAGCGGAATGAACACCAGCCCCGCCAGCAGCACCCGCACCAGCACTGCAAAGTAACTGTCGACATGACCGGCCAGGTATTCGCCGATCAAACTGAAGGAAAACGCCTGGATCAGCGTGACAAAAAGTAGATAGCCCATGCTCGCCTCATTTCGAATGGCGGCGACGATAGCGGGTTTTGCCCTTCACTGCGAACGGTCAGCCTACACACAACCCCACTGTGGGGAGCGAGCCTGCTCGCGATAGCGGTGTGTCAGCCGACATCAATGTTGAATGTAACGCCGTCATCGCGAGCAGGCTCGCTCCCACGGTGGGTTATGTGTTCGCTTAGCAAATCCCAGGCAAAAAAAAGCCCGATCTCGCTAAAGCGTTCAATCGGGCTAGAGCACTCAGGAGCAACAAGTGCAAAGGGAGGTTCGATGCGCGTGCAGGCTTGAAGGGTTGCGCCAGGTCACTAGACCATCCAGTGATTATCTGGCGATTAACGGCTCAGGCGACCTGGGCCAGTTTGGCGTTGGCCTGGTTCAAGCCTTTCTCCTGGAAGTCACCGCCCAGGTTCATGCCTTCGGCGTGAATGAACGTGACGTCGTGGATGCCGATAAAGCCCATGACCTGACGCAGGTAAGGTTCCTGATGATCCGCGGTGCTGCCGGCGTAGATCCCGCCGCGAGCGGTCAGCACGTAGGCGCGCTTGCCGCTGAGCAAACCTTGCGGACCGGTCTCGGTGTATTTGAAAGTCACGCCGGCACGCAGCACATGGTCGAGCCAGGCTTTCAAGGTGCTCGGAATCGCGAAGTTGTACATGGGCGCCGCCATCACCAGCACGTCGGCGGCCAGCAGTTCGTCGGTCAATTGGTTGGAGCGTTCCAGGGAAGCCTGTTCGATCTCGTTGCGTTGCTCAGCAGGTTTCATCCAGCCGCCCAGCAGGTTGATGTCCAGGTGCGGCACCGGGCTGACGGCCAGGTCACGGACGGTGATCTGGTCGGCCGGGTGTGCGGCTTTCCACTGGCTGATGAAGGTCTGGGTCAGTTGGCGGGAAACCGAGTCTTGCTGACGGGCGCTGCTTTCGATGATCAGAACGCGGGACATGGGATGTAGCCTCCATCTGAGAATGCTGTAGGTCGATGGAGTGAAGGTTAAACAGAGTCATATCGATGAAAAAGCGCAAATAACTGCTATAAAGCATCGATAAATTCGTTTATAAGCGGAGCATGCCCAGCCGACTTGCTCCACTTGGAGTCATTTAGGTGTGCAGGTCAGGTCGATACGCAGCTTGATAATGGTGCGGGTGAACTTGGCCGTGGCGTTTTTGTGTTTGCCGGCGGGTACGTCGATCTTGCGGGTGCGTGGCGCTTCCGGGCCGTTATTGAAAACCACCTTGCAAGTGATGTCTGTGTCGCCGTAGTTGTTGACCTGAATGGAACCGATGTCGGCGTCCGTGTCATAGGCGTTGTAGTCGACCTTCAAACCGTTGAGCTGTTTATTGACATCGATCGGATAGGCAAACGCAGTCAGCGGCAACATCGCTAACACTGCACAACCCGCCATCACACAACAAAGTTTTTTCATTCGGCAGTCTCCAATAAGAACTGCCAGCTTAGGACAAGAGGAGCTCAACATGAAAGCGCCCCGCGTGACCCTTGATCAATGGCGAACGTTGCAAGCCGTGGTCGATCACGGCGGTTTCGCCCAGGCCGCCGAAGCGTTGCACCGCTCGCAATCGTCGGTCAGCTACACCGTAGCGCGCATGCAGGACCAACTCGGCGTGCCGTTGTTGCGCATCGATGGCCGCAAAGCGGTGCTCACCGAGGCCGGCGGCGTGCTGCTGCGCCGCTCGCGGCAACTGGTGAAACAGGCCAGTCAACTGGAAGACCTGGCCCACCACATGGAACAAGGCTGGGAAGCGGAAGTGCGGCTGGTGGTCGACGCCGCCTACCCGAGTGCCCGCCTCGTCCGCGCCTTGACCGCCTTCATGCCGCAAAGCCGCGGCTGCCGGGTGCGGCTGCGCGAAGAAGTGTTATCGGGGGTGGAAGAAGTATTGCTCGAAGGCGTGGCCGATCTGGCCATCACCAGTTTCAGTATTCCCGGGTACCTGGGCGCGGAGCTGAGCGATGTCGAATTCATCGCGGTCGCCCACCCCGAACATGCCCTGCATCGTCTGAATCGCGAGCTGAGCTTCCAGGACCTGGAAAGCCAGATGCAAGTGGTGATCCGCGACTCCGGCCGTCAGCAACCGCGAGATGTCGGCTGGCTCGGTGCCGAACAGCGCTGGACCGTCGGCAGCCTGGCCACTGCCGCGACCTTCGTCAGCAGCGGTCTGGGCTTCGCCTGGCTGCCCCGGCACATGATCGAGCGTGAATTGAAGGAAGGCACGCTCAAGGTGCTACCGTTGGATCAGGGCGGAAGCCGCAACCCGAGTTTCTATCTGTATTCGAACAAGGACAAACCCTTGGGCCCGGCCACGCAGATTCTCATCGAACTGCTGCGCACCTTTGATACCGCGCCGCTGGATGCGCCCTTCGCCGCGCCCGAACAAGCCTGACACGGAGTGTACCCATGGCCTATTTCGAACATGAAGGTTGCAACCTGCACTATGAGGAATATGGCCACGGCACGCCGTTGCTGCTGGTTCACGGGTTGGGCTCCAGCACCCAGGACTGGGAAATGCAGATCCCGGCGCTCTCGGCCCGCTATCGAGTAATCGTGCCGGATGTGCGCGGCCACGGACGCTCCGACAGACCCCGCGAGCGCTACAGCATCGCCGGGTTCAGTGCCGACCTGATCGCGCTGATCGAACATCTGAACCTGGGCGCTGTACATCTTGCGGGGCTTTCGATGGGCGGCATGATCGCCTTTCAACTGGCAGTGGATCAGCCGCAACTGCTCAAGAGCCTGTGCATCGTCAACAGCGCGCCCGAGGTCAAACGGCGCAGCCGCAACGATTACTGGCAGTGGTTCAAGCGTTGGAGCCTGATGCACGTGCTGAGCATGGGCACCATCGGCAAGGCCCTGGGCGCCAAACTGTTTCCCAAGCCGGAACAAGCTTCGTTACGACAAAAAATAGCAGCGCGCTGGGCAAAAAACGACAAACATGCTTATCTCGCCAGCTTCAATGCCATTGTTGATTGGGGGGTTCAGGAACGACTTTACAAGGTGTCCTGTCCAACCCTCGTTATCAGCGCCGACCGTGACTACACCCCGGTTGCGCTGAAAGAAACCTATGTAAAACTGCTGCCCGATGCGCGGCTGGTGGTGATCGCCGATTCGCGCCACGCCACCCCGCTGGATCAACCCGAACGCTTCAACCAAACGCTGCTCGAGTTTCTCACCGCAGTCGACACCACCACTCAGGATCACTGACCCATGCTGAAAAAAATCGCCCTCGTCGCCGGCTCCGTTCTGTTTGCCGCCAACCTGATGGCCGCCACGCCGGCCAAGGCACCGCACGTGCTGCTGGAGACCACCAACGGCCAGATCGAAATCGAACTGGACCCGGTCAAGGCGCCGATCAGTACCAAGAACTTCCTTGAGTACGTCGACAGTGGCTTCTACAACAACACGATCTTTCACCGTGTGATTCCAGGGTTCATGGTCCAGGGCGGTGGTTTCACTCAACAAATGCAACAGAAGGAAACCAAGGCGCCGATCAAGAACGAATCGAAAAACGGTTTGCATAACGTGCGTGGCACACTGTCCATGGCCCGTACTTCCGTGCCGGATTCGGCCACCAGCCAGTTCTTCATCAACGTCAAGGACAACGATTTCCTGGACCAGGGCGACGGCTATGCCGTGTTCGGTAAAGTCGTAAAAGGCATGGACGTCGTCGATGTCATCGTCAACTCGCAGACCACCACCAAAAACGGAATGAAAGACGTGCCGGCCGATCCTGTGTTCATCAAGTCGGCCAAGCGCATCGACTGAGAGTAAGCTGGACAGGGAGTTTTGAGCGGCCGCCGGTTCTTTCGGCGCCGCTCATATCGTTTAAAGGAGAGCCCGTACGCGGGCGGAGAACCGATGCTTTATCGCCGTTTCGAAAAACTGATCGACATTTTCCGCGACGCCCCGACGGCGGCTCCACCGAGCCGGGTTCTCTCTTTCTATACCTACTACCTCAAGCAGGTCTGGCCAATCTTCGCCGTTTTGTTGGTCGTCGGCCTGTTCGGCGCGCTGATCGAAGTGGCGCTGTTCAGCTACCTGAGTCGCATCATCGACCTGACCCAGAGCACATCCAACGTCGACTTCTTCAAGGTCCACGGCGTGGAATTGGCCTGGATGGCGGCGGTGGCGCTCATCCTGCGCCCCTTGTTCCTCGCCCTGCATGACATGCTGGTGCACCAGACCTTGAGTCCCGGCATGACCAGCCTGATCCGCTGGCAGAACCACAGTTACGTGCTCAAACAGAGCCTGAATTTCTTCCAGAACGACTTCGCCGGGCGCATCGCCCAACGCATCATGCAAACCGGCAACTCCCTGCGCGATTCTGCCGTACAAGCGGTGGATGCGCTGTGGCACGTGCTGATCTACGCGATCAGCTCGCTGGTGCTGTTCGCCGAAGCCGACTGGCGCTTGATGATCCCGCTGCTGATCTGGATCGCCGCCTACATCGGCGCGCTCTACTACTTCGTGCCGCGGGTGAAAGAGCGTTCGGTGGTGTCCTCAGATGCACGCTCCAAACTCATGGGGCGGATCGTCGACGGCTACACCAACATCACTACCCTCAAGCTGTTCGCCCACACCAACTTCGAACAGCAGTACGCCCGCGAAGCCATCGCGGAACAGACCGAAAAAGCCCAACTGGCCGGCCGTGTGGTCACCAGCATGGACGTGGTCATCACCAGCATGAACGGCCTCTTGATCGTCGGCACCACCGGGCTGGCCCTGTGGCTGTGGACGCAGTCGCTGATCAGCGTGGGCGCGATTGCCTTGGCCACCGGGCTGGTGATCCGCATCGTCAACATGTCCGGCTGGATCATGTGGGTGGTCAACGGCATTTTCGAAAACATCGGCATGGTCCAGGACGGTTTGCAGACCATCGCCCAACCGGTCAGCGTCACCGACCGCGAACAGGCAAAACCCTTGGCGGTGGCCCGTGGCGAGGTGCGTTTCGAACACGTCGATTTCCACTACGGCAAGAAGAGCGGGATCATCGGCGGCCTCAACCTGACCATTAAGCCCGGCGAAAAAATCGGCCTGATCGGCCCCTCCGGCGCCGGCAAATCGACGTTGGTCAACCTGCTGCTGCGCCTGTATGACGTGCAGGGCGGGCGGATCCTCATCGACGGCCAGAACATCGCCGAAGTCGGGCAAGAAAGCCTGCGCGAACGCATCGGCATGATCACCCAGGACACCTCACTGCTGCACCGCTCGATCCGCGACAATTTGCTCTACGGCAAACCCGACGCCACCGACGCCGAACTCTGGGAAGCGGCGCACAAGGCCCGTGCCGACGAGTTCATCCCGCTGCTGTCGGACTCCGAAGGCCGCACCGGTTTCGATGCACACGTCGGTGAGCGCGGGGTGAAACTCTCGGGTGGCCAGCGTCAGCGGATTGCGATTGCGCGGGTACTGCTCAAGGATGCGCCGATCCTGATCATGGACGAAGCCACCTCGGCGCTGGACTCGGAAGTCGAAGCAGCGATCCAGGAAAGCCTCGAAACCCTGATGCAGGGCAAAACCGTGATCGCCATCGCTCACCGTCTCTCGACCATTGCCCGGATGGACCGGTTGGTGGTGCTGGAAAACGGCAAGATCGCCGAAACCGGCAGCCACGCCGAACTGCTGGCCCATGGCGGTTTGTATGCACGGTTATGGCAACACCAGACCGGCGGGTTTGTCGGGATCGATTGAGCCGCGATCTTGGCGCCATCAGCCACACAGAAGAACACCAGAAACCGCCAGAGCCCGCTAACCACGGGCTCTGGCGGTTTTTTTATGGTCACTGGAGTTCCGTAAAAATCCTGCTGTACTCAGCCAAGGTACTGGAGGTTCCGAAGTCCATCTGCTGGATGCACAACGACAGTGTTATCTCGATAGGGAAACTCGCTATGTCTTTGTTCAAACGTTCGGCTACAGAATTGGTAGGTACGTTCTGGCTGGTATTGGGGGGATGCGGCAGTGCGGTTCTGGCGGCAGCGTTTCCAAACGTGGGGATCGGTTTGCTGGGGGTATCCCTGGCATTCGGCCTGACGGTACTGACGATGGCCTTTGCCATCGGCCACATCTCGGGTTGTCATCTCAACCCTGCGGTTTCGGTCGGGCTGGTCGTCGGTGGACGCTTCCCCGCCAAAGAACTGCCCGCCTACATCATCGCCCAGGTGGTTGGCGGGGTCATCGCCGCGGCCCTGCTGTACTTCATCGCCAATGGCAAACCCGGCTTCGAACTGGCCAGTGGCCTGGCGTCCAATGGCTACGGCGAACACTCGCCAGGCGGCTACTCGATGGCGGCGGGGTTTGTCAGTGAACTGGTGATGACCGCCATGTTCATCCTGATCATTCTCGGCGCCACCGATAAACGCGCCCCGGCCGGGCTGGCGCCCATCGCCATCGGCCTGGCGCTGACCCTGATCCATCTGATCTCGATTCCGGTCACTAACACCTCGGTCAACCCGGCCCGCAGTACGGGCCCGGCGCTGATTGTCGGGGGTTGGGCGATTCAACAACTGTGGCTGTTCTGGCTGGCGCCGATTCTAGGGGCGGTCATCGGTGGTGTGATGTATCGCTGGCTGGGCAAAGAAGACAGCTAATCTGCGCGACTGAGCCTGCAATCAACGGCGAAGGTCAGCCTTGTCGGTAAGGCAAGGCGGTCTTCGCCTCTTCTGCATACCCCAGCACCCCAATACGTTCGCGTTCCAGGAAATCTTTCACCGCCGACTTCAAGCCCGGATGGCGCAGGTAATGCCAGGAATGGGTGATCACCGGTTCAAAGCCACGAATCAGTTTGTGCTCGCCCTGAGCGCCGGCGTCGAAACGCTGAAAGCCGTTGGCAATGGCGTAATCCATACCCTGATAGAAACAGGTCTCGAAGTGCAGGCGATCGAACTCCGCCAGGCAACCCCAGTAACGACCATAAAAGCTGTCACCGCCGACCAGGCTGAAGGCCATGGCCACTGGCCGTGAACCTTGTTTGGCCAGCACTACGCGAATCGCCTCCGGCATGCGCTCGGCCAACAGACTGAAAAAGTCCCGCGTCAGGTAAGGCGTCTGCCGACGCACCGCGTAGGTATTGGCGTAGCAGGCGTACACGAAGTCCCACTGCGCCTGGGTCAGCTGCCGGCCTTCCAGCCATTCGAAGTCGATGCCCTGCCCCGCCACTTGCTCACGCTCCTTGCGCATTTGCTTGCGCTTACGCGAACTGAGGGCGTCGAGAAAGTCCTGAAAATCCCGGTAACCACGATTCTGCCAGTGGTACTGACAGCCAATGCGCTGCAACCAGCCTGGCTGTTCGGCCAATGCAGCGTCGGTGAACGGATCGGTGAAATTGATGTGGGCGCTGGAAAGTTTTTCGATCTCCAGATAACCCGGCAGGCTCTGCAAGAGTTCGAAACCGTCCTCGATCGTCGCCGCCAGCAATCTCGGCCCGCTGACCGGACTGAACGGCACCGCCGTCAACAGTTTGGGGTAGTAGTCGATGCCCGCACGCTCACAGGCATCGGCCCAGGCATGGTCGAACACGTATTCGCCGTAGGAATGCCATTTGCGGTAACTGGGCAGCGCGGCGATCAGGCGATCGCCTTCGACATGCAGCAAATGCTCGGGCTGCCAGCCGGAGTGCGGGCCGAGGCTGGCGCTGTCTTCCAGTGAGCCGAGGAACGCATGGCGCAGAAACGGCTGATTCTCCGGCACGAGGGCATCCCAGGTACGGGATGCGATTTGCGACAGTGAGTGCAGACGTTGCAGCGGCATTTTCCTCTCCACATCTTGGCGTGACAGCCCCGCGAGTATCGCCGATCGCAGGGCAATCCACACGCGTCAATCCGATACAAGGCTCTGAATCAGGCATTTCGGAAACCTTTGTATCGTCATCGACCTGCCATCACTTCGCCACTGACCTGTCATAAACCATCGCGATACTGGCGCCTGTTTTTAGAGCGTCGGGTTCTACCCGACCACTGCTTTCCGACCTTCAACCGTCGGTTGTGTCCAGGATGGTTCAGCCATCCCTCTCATCTTCGGAGATTGCTATGCGTCTTGCTTCCACGAAAACTGCGGCGGCCATGTGCGGCGGCCTGTTGCTGGCCATGAGTGTTCCGGCCAGCGCCGCAGTCGACGCCAAACTGCTCGACATGCTCAAGGCTAACGGTTCTATTTCCCAGGCGCAGTACGTTGAACTGCAAGCCGAACTGGCCAAGGATCAGAAGGCTCAGCAAATCGCGCAGCAGGCGCAGCAAGAGACCAACGAACAAGTTGCGGTCGCCGCGAAGAAAGCCAACGAGTTGAGCGCCTTCGACCAGAAACTGGCCTGGGCCGCCAAGACCCAGTTCAAGGGCGACGTTCGCGTACGCCAGGAAACGGTCAAGATCGACGGCGAACCCAACAACGGTGGCCGCGACAAGGATCGTCAACGCATCCGCGCTCGCCTGGGTGCCTACAGCGAAATCAACCCGCAAGTGGACACCGGCATCCGCATTGCCACCGGCGGCGGTGACGATGCTCGCTCGACCAACCAGGACATGGACAACTACTTCGACAAGAAGCAGATCTGGCTGGATCTTGGCTACATCGACTACCACCCGGACGCCATCAAAAACCTGCATGTGATCGGCGGCAAGATGCTGCAACCGTGGGTCAGCATGGGTGATGTGATCTGGGACAGCGACATCAACCCGGAAGGTCTGGCAGTGACCTACAAATACCCGCTGGGCAGCAGTGCCGAACTGTTCGGTAGCCTGGGCAACTACAACCTCAAGGACAACGTCGACGGCGAAGGCGTGCAATTTCGTCACGACCTGCGTCTGACCGCCGGCCAGTTGGGCAGCCGTTTCGCCATCACCGACAACCTGAAACTGACCGTCGGCGGCAGCGTCTATGCCTACCAGAACGACGAAGACAGCCGTTGCACCGGCACCTCCACGCCGTGCGCCCTGGCCGTCAACGGCAACTCGGCCAACAACGAGTTCCGCCTGTACGAAGGTTTCAGCCAGGTCGATATCGGCGGCTTGCCGATGCCGCTGTCGTTCTACGGTCAATATGTGAAGAACAACGATGCGGTGACCGATCAGGACACTGCCTGGCTGGTGGGTGCCAAGTCGAAAGTCTTCGGCTTCAACCTCGACTACAACTACCGCGACGTGCAGCGTAACGCCGTGGTCGGCGCCTTCACCGACTCGGACTTCGCCAACGGCACCACCGGTTCTCGCGGTCACAAGTTCAAAGTCGGTTACGACATCGACAAGAACTTCGCCCTCGGTGCCACTTACTTCCTGACCAAAGCCGACTTCTCCAGCCGTACCCAGCGTGATGCCGACACCAACACGCTGCAACTGGACGCGGAAGCGAAGTTCTAAGCAATCAGGCAGCACACTTCAAACGATGCGGTTTACATCCGGTCGTATCGTTTGAAGAGGTTCAACAGTCTGGCGCGGGGCAACGATCCCCATCATCCGTTCGTTTCACCCGCGCCGGCCTGTGTTTTTCTTCAGGAACGATCTTTACGCCGCTGAGCCGCCAGCCGCTCGGCCAGCGCCTCCACATCCTCGACCGGCTTCTGCGGCATCACCCGCAAGGTCGCCTGCATCAACCGCATCTGCCGAATGAACCGCCGGCAATTGGGGCAAAACATCAAGTGATGCCGCATCAGCAGTCGCTCGCGAAAACTCAACTGACCATCGAGATAATCGCTGGAGCGCGCCACTTGTTCCTTACAGGTCAGCATTCGCCGGTTTCCTCAAAATGCTCCACGGTCGCAAAGACCTTCAACCGTGCCCGATGCAGCAGCACACGAACATTGGAGAGTGAGATTTCCAGAAGATTACAGATCTCTTCCAACTCCAGCCCCTGACGCTCGCGCAACAGCAACACACTGCTTTGCAGTTCTGACAGGCTGAGCAACGTGTGTTCCAGGCATTCGCGCAGCTCGTTTTCGGTCAATAGGGCCTCTGGCGTGTCCTGATGCCAGGCGAACGGCGCCACCAGCCAATGACCATCGCTCGATGAAAAACGATCATCATCGATCGTGCCATGGGGCGACGGCAGGTCATCGAGCAACACTTCCCGACGGTTTTGCTTGTAGCGGCTCTTGGCCGAATTGGCGGTGATGGTCAGCAGCCAGGTCTTGAGGCTCGAACGCCCCTCGAACCCGCCGAGATTGCGCACCACTGACAGCCATGCGTCCTGCACCGCTTCGTCGGCATGCCGGTTGCCGACAATCGCATAAGCCACTGCACGCATGGCGCTGTGGTAAGTGCTGACCAGTTCCTTGAAAGCCTTCTGCTCGCCCGCCAGCAGGCGTTCGAGCAACAGGGTGTCGTCAGCAGCAGCCATGCAAACCTCGTTTCAGAACCACCGATATTGTGGCAACTCAGCGCTTGCGCAGAATCACGCTGCCAATCGAATAGCCGGCGCCAAACGAGCTGAGCACAGCCAGCGAACCGCTGACCAGATCGTCCTGGTTCTTGTGGAACGAAATCACCGAACCGGCGGAGCTGGTGTTGGCGTAGGTGTCGAGAATCACCGGGGCTTCTGCTTCGGTGGCATCACGACCCAGCAGTTTCTTGACGATCAGGTGGTTCATGCTGAGGTTGGCCTGGTGCAGCCAGAAACGCTTCACGTCGCTGACGTTGAGCTGGTTTTCTTCCAGGTGTTTGGCGATCAGCTCGGCGACCATCGGGCAGACATCGCGGAACACCTTGCGGCCTTCCTGGACGAACAGCTTGTCGGGGGCATCGATGCCCTCTTCCGCGGCGCGGTTGAGGAAGCCGAAGTTGTTGCGGATGTTGTTGGAGAACTTGGTCAGCAGTTTGGTGCTGACCACGTCGAACTGGTACTTGGAGGTCGCCAGATCGGCGCGCTCGATGATCACCGCGGTGGCGGCGTCGCCGAAGATGAAGTGGCTGTCGCGGTCGCGGAAATTCAGGTGACCGGTGCACACTTCCGGGTTGACCATCAGGATCGCCCGGGCCTGGCCCAGCTGCACGCTGTTGGCTGCGGCCTGGA
Organism: Pseudomonas sp. DF5; assembly: GCF_058148225.1. Taxonomy (NCBI): domain Bacteria; kingdom Pseudomonadati; phylum Pseudomonadota; class Gammaproteobacteria; order Pseudomonadales; family Pseudomonadaceae; genus Pseudomonas; species Pseudomonas sp. DF5. The sequence goes on along the minus strand of NZ_JBYVYM010000022.1, from coordinate 14,708 downwards.
TGCCGAAGGTCGCCGAGGAACACGCCACGTTCATGTCGAAACCGAAACCCTGGATACCCAGCGCTTCCTGAACTTCGATGGCGATGGCCGGGTAGGCGCGTTGCAGGTTGGAACAGGCGACGATTACACCGTCGATGTCTGCGGCGGTCTTGCCGGCACGCTGCAAGGCTTGCTCGGCCGCCCCGATAGCCATCTGGCACAGCACCGACCACTCGTCATTCGAGCGCTCGGGCAAGCGTGGTGCCATGCGTTGCGGGTCGAGGATGCCTTCCTTGTCCATGACAAAGCGGCTTTTGATGCCGGAGGCTTTTTCGATGAACGCTGCGCTGGACTCGGTCAATGCCTGAATTTCGCCGCGCGCAATGGCTTCGGCATTGTCGGCGTTGAACTGCGCGACGTAAGCGTTGAAAGACTGCACCAGCTCTTCGTTGGAGATGCTGTTGGCCGGGGTGTACAGGCCGGTGCCGCTGATGACGACGTTATGCATGGTCGTTTCTCTAATCTGTTCAGGCAGAAAGCGCTGGCACCGACGTACCAACACACAAAGGGTCTATTCCAGGTTCCGAACGCAAACCTGGCATCGCTTTATTCCGATCCGCCCGGTCCCGTGGAGGCTGAAAAACGCGGGGCTGGCGTTTATAGGCCCGAAGTTTGCCATAACCGCTGGCTTTTGGCCCCTTTTGCTCAAGCGACGATCTACTTAATGTGGGAGCCACACAAGCCCGCTCCCACAGGGGTTATGCCTCGACCTGACTCCATTGCTTGCTCAAGCGCTTGTCGGAGATCGGCACCTTGGTCCCCAATTGCTGCGCGAACAGCGAAACCCGGTATTCCTCCAGCCACCAGCGATAAAGCTCCAGCTGCGGATCGCGCTTGCCTTCCTGGGCGTGTTTGTTGGCGCGGGTCTGGTATTGGGTCCAGAGGCCAGACAATTCTCCGCTCCAGACCCGGTCCTTCTGCACCTGGGCGCCGAGTTTCTCGAATCGCTGCTCGACTGCTTTCAGGTAACGCGGCAGTTCCTTGAGCCACGGCATCGGCGTTTCCCGCACGAACCCCGGGTACACCAGATGGCTGAGCTGCTGCTTGATGTCGTTCAAGGCCACGGCTTGCGCCAGGTCGATCTTGCCCTTGAAGCGTTTTTGCAGGCCGTGCCAGTGCTTGAGAATCTCCAGGGTCAGCCTGGCCAGACGCTCGGCGTGCTCGGTCCAGGCACCGCGTTTACGTTCGGCCAGGGACGCCAGTGCGGCGCCATCGCGTGGCAACGGGTCTTCGCCGTCGAGGATGCAACTGTCGAGACTGGCCAGCAGAATGTCTTCCACCAGGCTGTCGATGCGCCCCAGCTCGCGATACATCAAGCCCAGTTCGGTCAGCCCCGGCAACTTGCCGCGCAGGAATTTCGCCGGTTCGGCCAATTGCTGCATCAGCAGACGCTGCAAGGCCCGGCGATGCTGGAACTCAGCCTCGGCCGGGGTCGAGAAACGTCCTTCCTTAACCGTCCCGGCCTCTTCCACCAGCGCCGGATACACCGTCATCGACAGCCCGGCAATCTTCTGTTGGGTTTTCTCGGCGACGGCGGCAAAGACTTTCGCCTCCACCGGCTGCTGACTCTTCGCGGTTTGCGGCACGGCCAAGGCGGCTTGACTGGCCTCGGCAAAGCGTGCGGTCAACTCCGCCAGATCACGCCCTTCGCCAAGGAACTTGCCCTGGCCGTCGACGATTTCCAGGTTCATCCGCAAATGGCTTTCGACCTGCTGCGACGCTTCGGCCCAGGCCTCATCGCTGACCCGTGCGCCGGTCATGCGCAGCAGTTCGCGGCCCAGCGCCAGAGGCAATGAGCCCTCGCCAAAAGTCATTCGCTGCATCGCGGCTTTGACGAAGTCCGGCACCGGCACGAAATTCTTGCGCAGGGCCTTGGGCAGGTTGCGCACCAACGCAATGCACTTGGCCTCGATCACGCCCGGCACCAGCCATTCCAGACGTTCCGGCGGCAGCATCGGCAACAACGGCGCCGGTACGCGCAAGGTCACGCCGTCACGTGGGTGATTGGGTTCGAAGTGATAACTGAGCGCCAGTTCCAGGTCGCCGATGTGCAGGGTGTCCGGGTAATGCGCGGCGGTGACTTCACTGGCTTCGCGAGCCAGTACATCTTCTTCGCGCATGATCAACAACTGCGGGTCTTTCTGGCTGTTGATCCGATACCAACTGTCAAAGGTCGCGGTCTGGTGGATCTCCGCCGGCAGGCGCGCATCGTAGAAGGCGAACAGGGTTTCTTCGTCGGCCAGAATGTCCCGGCGACGCGCCTTGGCTTCCAGTTCGTCGAGCTGTTCCAGCAGTTGCTTGTTGGCCGTCAGGCACTTGGCTTTGGATTGAATCTCGCCACGCACCAAGGCTTCGCGAATAAACAACTCGCGGGACACCACCGGGTCGACCGGGCCGTAATGCACCGGCCGGCGTCCGACTACGATCAGCCCGAACAGGGTGATTTGCTCGAAGGCCACGACCTGCCCACGCCTCTTCTCCCAATGGGGTTCGAAGTGGTTTTTCTTGATCAGGTGCCCGGCCAGCGGCTCGATCCAGTCGGCGTCGATCTTGGCGACCATCCGCGCGTAAAGCTTGGTGGTTTCCACCAGTTCGGCGGTCATCAGCCATTGCGGGCGTTTCTTGCCCAGTCCCGACGACGGGTGAATCCAGAAGCGTCGCTGACGGGCACCGAGGTAATCGCCGTCTTCGGTTTTCTGGCCGATCTGGCTGAGCAAACCCGACAGCACGGCTTTGTGCAGCTTCGGGTAATCCGCCGGCTCTTTGTTGAGGCTCAGCTGCATGTCGCGGCAGATCAGGCTCAACTGGCGATGGGAGTCGCGCCACTCACGCAGACGCAGGTAATTGAGGAAATTCTTGCGGCACCAGTTACGCAGCGGACTGGCCGTCAGGGCTTGGCGTTGCTCTTCAAAACCTCGCCACAGATTGACCAGCCCGGCGAAGTCCGAGTCTACGTCTTTCCACTGGGCGTGGGCCTGATCGGCGGCTTGCTGACGCTCCGGCGGACGCTCGCGCGGGTCCTGGATCGACATGGCGCTGGCGACAATCAGCACTTCCTGCAAGCTGCCGAGTTTGGCCGCTTCCAGCAGCATGCGGCCCATGCGCGGGTCCACCGGCAGCCGCGCCAGTTGCCGGCCGAGCGGAGTCAGCTGGCTGTTGCGATCCACCGCCGAGAGTTCTTGCAGCAGGTTGAAACCATCGCTGATGGCCTTGCCATCCGGCGGTTCGATAAACGGGAAATCAGTGATCTCGCCGAGGCGCAGATGGAGCATCTGCAAAATCACCGCCGCGAGGTTGGTCCGCAGGATTTCCGGGTCGGTGAATTCCGGCCGACCGATGAAATCTTCTTCGCTGTACAAGCGCACGCAAATACCCGGTTCGACTCGCCCGCAGCGACCTTTGCGCTGGTTGGCACTGGCCTGGGAAATCGCTTCGATGGGCAGGCGCTGGACCTTGGCGCGGTAGCTGTAGCGACTGATGCGCGCGGTGCCGCTGTCGATCACGTAACGAATGCCCGGCACCGTCAACGAGGTTTCCGCAACGTTGGTCGCCAGCACCACTCGACGCCCCGGATGCGACTGGAAAATCCGTTGTTGCTCGGCCGGCGACAACCGCGCATATAGCGGCAGAATCTCGGTGTGTTTGAGCTGGGCCTTGCGCAGCATATCCGCAGCGTCGCGAATCTCGCGTTCACCGGGCAGGAACACCAGCACGTCGCCGGGGCTCTTGCGCTCACTGCGTTCAAACGCGGCAATTTCGTCGAGGGTGGCGAGGATCGCCTGATCCACGGTCAGGTCATCCTCGACACGGTTGCCTTCCTCGTCCTGCTCCAGGGTCAGCGGGCGATACCAGGTTTCCACCGGGAAGGTGCGGCCGGAGACTTCAACGATCGGCGCATCATCGAAGTGCTTGGAAAAACGCTCCAGGTCGATGGTCGCCGAGGTGATGATGACTTTCAGGTCCGGACGACGGGGCAGCAGGGTTTTCAGGTAACCGAGCAGGAAGTCGATGTTCAGGCTGCGTTCGTGGGCTTCATCGACGATGATCGTGTCGTAGCGTTCGAGGTAGCGGTCGTTCTGGGTTTCCGCCAGCAGGATGCCGTCGGTCATCAGTTTGATCAGGGTATTGGCATCGCTCTGATCCTCGAACCGCACCTGATAGCCGACCAGCGCGCCCAACGGCGTCGCCAGCTCTTCGGCGACCCGGCTCGCCACGCTGCGCGCAGCGATTCGGCGCGGCTGGGTGTGGCCGATCAGGCCGTGCTGGCCGCGACCGATTTCCAGGCAGATCTTCGGTAACTGGGTGGTTTTACCCGAACCGGTTTCGCCGGCAATGATCAGCACCTGATGTTTGAGCAGCGCCGCTTTGATTTCGTCGCGCTTGGCGGCGATCGGCAGGCTGTCGTCGTAACGAATCACCGGCAGGCTGGCCTTGCGCGCCAGCACCTGATCGCAGGACGCCTGCGTGCGCGTCACCCACTGGGCCAGCTTGGCCTCGTCAGGTTTCTTGCGCAGCTCAAGCAACTGCCGCCGCAGCCGGTGGCGGTCGGCGAGCATGGCGTGATCGAGGTTTTTCAGCAGTTTGTCGATGGAAGGCGATTCGTCAGTCATCAGGTACGCAAAAGTCGTCTAGTGGCGCAGGAGGCGGATTGTCGCAGATTTAAGGGACAAGCGAGATCCCCCGTAGCAGCTGTCGAGCCCCAGCGAGGCTGCGAAGCAGTCGTAAAATCATCCAGTGCGGTGTTTCAGGTGAACCGAGGTGATCGGATTGGCGACTGCTTCGCAGCCGAGCGCAGCCTCGCTGGGGCTCGACAGCTGCTACGGGGTCGTGAGAGTCCGACTACTCGTTATCCAGGCCCTTGCGCCGATACGGAAACACATCAATCACCTTCCCCGCCCGAATCGCTTCCTGCAGCCCCTTCCAGTAATCGGCGTTGTACAGCTCGCCGTGCAACTGATCGAACAACTTTCGCTGCCCGGAATCGGCAAACAGGAACGGTGGAAACTCCTCGGGGAACACGTCCAGTGGCCCGATCGAGTACCACGGCTCGGAGGCCATTTCGTCTTCCGGCGTACGCGGTTGCGGGATGTGGCGGAAGTTGGCTTCGGTCAGGAAGCAAATTTCGTCGTAGTCATAAAACACCACGCGACCATGACGGGTGACGCCAAAGTTTTTCAGCAGCATGTCGCCGGGGAAAATGTTCGCCGCCGCCAGTTGCTTGATCGCCAGGCCATAATCTTCCAACGCCTCGCGCACCTGCGCTTCGTTGGCGTGTTCCAGATAAAGGTTCAACGGCGTCATCCGGCGTTCGGTCCAGCAGTGACGGATCAGCACCGTTTCGCCTTCCACCGACACCGTGGACGGCGCCACTTCAAGCAGTTCTTCCAGGCATGCCGGCTCGAATTTGCTCAACGGGAAACGGAAGTCGGCGAACTCCTGGGTGTCGGCCATGCGCCCAACCCGGTCGACGCTTTTCACCAGCCGATACTTTTCGATCACCGTGGCGCGGTCGACGTTTTTCGACGGTGAGAAGCGGTCCTTGATGATTTTGAATACTGTGTTGAAGCCCGGCAGCGTAAACACGCTCATGACCATCCCGCGTACGCCGGGGGCCATGATGAACTGGTCGTCGGTGTTGGCCAGGTGATTGATCAGCGCCCGGTAGAACTCGGACTTGCCATGCTTGTAGAAGCCGATCGAGGTGTACAACTCGGCGATGTGTTTACCTGGCAGGATGCGTTTGAGAAAGCCGATGAACTCCGCCGGTACCGGCACATCGACCATGAAATACGAACGGGTGAAGGAGAAGATGATCGACACCTCCGCCTCGTCGGTGATCAACGCATCGATCTGGATGCCCCGGCCTTCGCGGTGCAGCAGCGGAATCACCAGTGGCCATTGATCGTCCTGGGTGAAGATGCGCCCCACCAGATAGGCGCCCTTGTTGCGGTAAAGCACCGAGGAAAACAGCTCGACACTCAGTTCCGGATCCTTGCAGACCCAGTCCGGCAGGTTCTCGCGCAGTTGCGCTTCGAGGCGGCGCAGGTCGCCGGGTAAATCGGCGTAGTCCTCGCTGAAGCGGAAGTCGGTAAAGATACTCGCGAGCATGCCGGACAACTGGCCATGGGGTTTGTAAGTGCGGGTTTGCGCGGCCCGTGCACGGCGCAAGCTTGGCCGCGTGGTGTGGATGAACATGCAGCCGTCGCTGATCAGGTCATGGCTGAACAGCCCGCAGAAAATCGAGTTGTACCAGGTCTCGGACAGTTCATCGTCGAAGCGCAGGTCGATCAGGCTGATATAGGCGCTTTTGACCAACGGCCAGCTGCTGACGTCCATCAGCACATCGGCGGCGAACGACTGATGCAGGCGCCCGACCGTTTCGCCGACTTTCTCTTCGTAGAGGTTGATCCGCGCCGCCGACGCGACTTGCGTCGCCTGCCACTGGGCTTGCTCGAAGCGGGCTCGGGCACCGTCGGTGATCTGACGGAAATGCTCGCGGTAATCGTCAAAGCCATCGAGGATCATTCGGGCGATGTCGGCGGCTGGCCATTGCTGCGGCATGGTGGAACCTCTGCGGCTGTTCTTATCGTTGGAGCCTGAGCTTAGTGGCCCTGTATTGCGCAACGCAACCATTGCCTTGCGCCACGACTGGCGCGACACTTGCGCGCCAATCAAGGAAGGAAAGTGCTGTGAACCCCGTCGATATCCTGCGTTTGTTGTCACTTGCCGCCATTTGGGGAGCGAGCTTTCTGTTCATGCGCATTATCGCCCCAGTGATTGGCACAATCCCCACTGCCTTTTTCCGTGTATCGATTGCCGCTGTCGGGCTGCTGGTGATCGTCGGGCTGCTGCGTATCAGCTGGGATTTCAAAGGCAAACTCAAGACGGTGATGCTGCTCGGGCTGATCAACTCTGGGATTCCGGCGACCCTTTATTCCGTAGCCGCCCAGGTGCTGCCGGCCGGTTACTCGGCCATTTTCAACGCCACCACGCCGTTGATGGGGGTGTTGATCGGCGGGTTGTTCTTCAGTGAAAAACTCACCGGGGCGAAGGTCTGCGGGGTGTTTCTCGGACTGTTTGGCGTCGGCATCCTCACCCGTGCAGGTCCGGTGGCGTTCGATATGCAACTGCTGATGGGCGCACTGGCGTGCCTGATGGCCACCACCTGTTATGGTTTTGCCGGCTTCCTCGCCCGCCGCTGGCTCGACCAGGCCGGCGGCCTCGACAGTCGCCTGTCGGCGCTGGGCAGCATGCTCGGCGCCACTTTGTTCTTGCTGCCGCTGTTCGGCTACAGCGTGATCAGCCAACCACCGGCGAGCTGGGGCGGCTGGAGTGTCTGGTTGTCGTTGCTGGGATTGGGTTTGGGCTGCACCGCGTTTGCCTACATCATTTATTTCCGTTTGCTCAGCTCCATCGGCCCGGTGAAGTCGATGACCGTGACCTTCATGATTCCACCGTTCGGGGTGTTGTGGGGCGCGCTGTTGCTGGATGAGCCGCTGTCGATGGCGCATCTGTATGGCGGGCTATTGATCGCGGGGGCATTGTGGCTGGTGTTGAAGCCGGTGGCGGTGAAGGTGCCCGAACTGGTGGAGCAATAACCGATAGGCAGCGGCGCATCGACACACAATGCGCCGCCAGGGCTTGCGTGCACCTCACCTCAAGGCGAAGTCAGCGTAATCAAGTAAGCGCCTGAGTTCACCGGTTTGCCGGCCGCGTCGACCAAGGCGTATTGCTGATCATAGTAACGGCCATCCTTGCTTCCCTCTGTGACCAGCTTCACGCCCACGCGGGAATGATCGAGCGCACTGACCGAGCGAACCGGCTCGACGCTGCGCACATTGACCGAGCCACCGCTTACCCTGGTCGGACAACCGTTGAACTCAAACGTCGAACTCGCCCCCACGCGGGAGCTACAACCCGACTCGACAATACTGCCGTGGAACTGGATGACGCCCTGAGCCACCGGGGTGGCAGCCAGGCATGCACCGCTCAGCGCGAAGAACAGGCTGATACCGATCGACAAACGCTTACCGTTCATGTTGATGCTCCTTAGGGTTGTAAGGACTGCATCGACAAGTCTGGCTGGGATCTTGAGTTTTTTAAGGAATGTCTGATGTTTATTTCTTGAAGCTGCCAACGTCTTGAGGCGCATCGATTGCCAATGGACCCGGCGCTGACCAGCGCATCCGCCAGCACGTGGTAGCTGACATTCACCAGATTGCCTCGGGCGATCAGGCGATATGAGCAAGCGCGCATAAAAAAACCGCTCCCAAAGAGCGGTTTTTTCATTCAATGATTGGCCTCAACCGAACAACCAATACCCCAACAACGTCAATACCACCACCGCCAGCACCGGTCGCAGCACGCGATAGGCCTTGGGGTTGCGGCGCTTCCACTGCTTGACCGCGCCGCTGAATTTGTCGCTGAAAGTCTTGCTCCAGGCATAAGCCTGGTTGATCCCGCCAACGCGCTCATCGTCAAGGTTCTGCGGCGCAGTAGCACGCCCCAGCCAGCCGCTGATCCAGCGGTTGATGCGGGTCATCAGGCGGTTGCTCAAGGGGCGTTCGATGTCGCAGAACAGGATGACGCGGGTTTGCTCGGTTTCGTTCTTGACCCAGTGCACGTAGGTTTCATCGAACATCACGTCTTCGCCATCCCGCCAGGCGTAGACCTGACCGTCGACGAAGATGCGGCAATCGTCGGAGTTCGGCGTCGACAACCCCAGGTGATAGCGCAGGGAACCGGCGAACGGGTCACGATGCGGGTTGAGGTGACTGCCACCGGGCAGCAGCGCAAACATGGCACCTTTGACATTCGGGATGCCGCTGACCAAGGCCACGGTTTTCGGGCACAAGGCTTCGGCCGACGGCAGCGGTTTGTCGTACCACTTGAGGTAAAAACGCTTCCAGCCCTTTTTGAAGAACGAACCGAAACCGGCGTCGTTGTTCTTTTCGGCGGCGCGAATATAGCCCTCGTCGAACAGGTGCATGGCTTCGTCGCGGATAACTTCCCAGTTGTCCCTGAGCACGTCGAGCTCCGGGAACTTGCTGCGGTCCAGATAGGGCTTGGACGGCACACCGGAGAACAAGTACATCAAGGCGTTATAGGGCGCGAACAGGGCCGAGTGATTGACGAACTGACGCAGGACCGGCAAACGCGCCTTGCCACGCAAATGCACATAGAGCGTGCTGCCGAGGAACAGCAGCAACACCGACGCCTTCGCGACAAAGGAAAAGCTCATCTACGACTCCTTGAGAATAGGAAACTCCGCACAACGCCATTTACCCGACGTGGCAGTCGGCCATGATAAACACTACCGGCCTCGGGAAAAACCCGCATAACTAAACATTCAGTTTTGAGGATTGTGCAACAAAGCACTTCTTAACATAGGGTTCCTGAACGAGGGCTGACCTGAATCAACCCCCGTTCGGCTTCAAAACAGCCATAAAACGTTATTGCTGATTTTCCTGTTCGGTAAACAGATCGCTGAACAGCATGCTCGACAGGTAGCGTTCGCCGGAGTCGGGCAGAATTACCACGATGGTTTTGCCCTGCATTTCCGGGGTTTCGGCCAGGCGTACGGCTACCGCCATGGCGGCGCCGCAAGAGATGCCGCTCAAAATGCCCTCTTCCTGCATCAGACGAAGGGCCATCGCCTTGGATTCGTCGTCGCTGACCAATTCCACCCGATCAACCATCGACAAATCCAGGTTCTTCGGCACAAAACCAGCGCCGATGCCCTGGATCTTGTGCGGGCTCGGTTTGATCTCTTCCCCGGCGATCGCCTGGGTAATCACCGGGGACACCATTGGTTCCACCGCCACCGAGAGAATCGGTTTGCCCTGGGTATTCTTGATATACCGCGAAACCCCGGTAATGGTTCCACCCGTTCCGACGCCCGCCACCAGCACGTCGACCGCACCGTCGGTGTCGTTCCAGATTTCCGGACCGGTGGTTTTTTCGTGGATGGCCGGGTTGGCCGGGTTTTCGAACTGCCCCGGCATGAAGTAGGTGGACGGGTCGCTGGCGAGGATTTCGGCGGCCTTCTCGATCGCGCCTTTCATGCCTTTGGCCGGATCCGTCAACACCAGTTCGGCGCCAAGGGCCTTGAGTACCTTGCGTCGTTCGATGCTCATGGACGCGGGCATGGTCAACATCAGCCGGTAACCACGGGCGGCGGCAACAAATGCCAGGCCGATGCCGGTATTGCCCGAGGTCGGTTCGATGATAGTCATGCCGGGCTTGAGTTTACCGCTGCTTTCGGCGTCCCAGATCATGTTCGCGCCGATCCGGCACTTGACCGAATAGCCGGGGTTACGCCCTTCGATCTTGGCCAGGATGGTGACACCGCGCGGGGCGATACGGTTGATCTGCACCAGCGGCGTATTGCCGATGGAGTGGGCGTTGTCAGCATAGATACGGCTCATGGCTGGGTCCTTATACAGCGTTGAATTAGCCCACCAAGGTATGCCTGTTGCTCGTGGTCGTCCAGTCAGTCGAACGTCCGGCTGCAACAGCAGTCAACCGCTTTACACTGCCAGAGATCTGCCGCCATGAAGCGTCGATACAGTTGGCCCCTGTGGACCCTAGCCGGCCTCCTTTTATTGCTGGTTGCCCTGCACATCGCCCTGCCCTACATCGTGCGTGATTACCTGAACGAACGATTGGCGAATATGGGTGATTATCGCGGGCAGATCACCGACGTGGACCTGGCCCTGTGGCGTGGCGCCTACAAAATCAACGGATTGAAAATCGTCAAGGTCGAAGGCAAGGTCCCGGTGCCCTTCGTCAACGCACCGCTGATCGACCTCTCCGTCAGTTGGCACTCGCTCTGGTACGACCATGCCGTGGTGGGCAAGGCTCGGTTCGACAAACCCGAGGTGAACTTTGTCGACGGTGGTACCAACAAGAAAAACTCCCAGACCGGTGAGGGCACCAATTGGCGGGCTCAATTGGAGAAATTGCTGCCGATCACCCTGAACGAAGTACGGATCAACGATGGCCGGATCACCTTTCGAAACTTCAACTCGAAACCGCCAGTCAACATGAATGCAACCCAGGTCGATGCCAGCATTTACAACCTGACCAACGTGGTCGATACCAAAGGCAAACGCGACGCCCGATTCGACGGCAAAGCACTGTTACTGGGTCATGCGCCGCTGGAAACAACGGCTACCTTCGATCCGTTGAGCGACTTCCAGAACTTCGAATTTCGCCTGCGCGTCAAGGATCTGGAGCTCAAACGCATGAACGACTTCGCCTCGGCCTATGGCAAGTTCGACTTCAATGCCGGCCATGGCGACCTGGTCATCGAGGCCGAGGCCAACAAGGGTCAACTCACCGGCTACATCAAGCCATTGTTGCGGGACGTCGATGTGTTCAACTGGCAACAGGACGTGGAAAACAAGGACAAAGGGATTTTCCGCTCCATCTGGGAAGCGCTCGTCGGCGGCACCGAAAACGTGCTGAAGAACCAGGCGAAAAACCAGTTCGCCACGCGCGTCGAGCTCAGGGGCAGTGTGCACCAGCGAGATATCAGCGCATTTGAAGCGTTTTTGCAGATTTTGCGTAATGGCTTCATTGAGGCGTTCAATGCCCAGTACGAACGGCCAAAACCGGATTCGGGCTAGGACTTGCGCGTGACGGTGTAACGACCGATTTCTTCCGCTGCCCGCGCCGGGTTCCTTTGCTGCTGCAAGAAGTCCCAGCCCAGACAGGCTAACGCCAGCGACCGTGGCACAGCTTCACGACCGCTGCTGTAGCGACTGATACTGCGGGCACTGACTCCCAACGCCTCGGCCGCCTGATTCAGCGGCAACCCGGTGCGAGCACGCCAATCGATGAAAATACGGGTGTTTTCATCCGTTGCATTCTGCGCGAGCGCATCCAGGTACAGCGTGTCCGCGCCGATCTGGATATCCAGCTCGGGCCACTCCACGCTCCAGCCATCGTCACCCAAGGCTGCTTCTTCAAAAACACGCCCCACGAGTAATGGTTGCAGTCCCGGGTATAAACGCAGGTCGCGACTTAAATCGAGGTTTAACTGCTGCCCATCGATAAACGTCAGCGCCAGACGGTAATCCGGCAACACCAGCACGGCCGACAACCGTGGTCGTTTCATGGGTAACATCGTTTCCAATCCTCCAACAATTGCACCTGATGAGTCCTGACCCACTCCAGCGCTTCCTTGATAATCAGCGGCGGCGCCTGGCCCCTCATCACTTCGACGGTTTCCAGGCTGAGCATCACGTCCAGCCCGCCACCGGTCAGGTGGACATGAGGCGGCGGATGATCCTTCTCGCGCAACTGAATTCGATACGTATCGCGAAATCGGTATTTAGTAGACATGCCCCGCAAGCTATCGCCAAAATGGCGATAGCTCAATACTGGCCAGCAGCCGAGACTGAGTCAAGATGTGACGCTCCATTCAGAGACTGAATAACCCGTCTGCGTTCACAGTCGACCGACCTGCGCGTTATAGTCGAGCCTGACCATTTATTGCGCCCCGCCCTGCCTCGCTCAGGTCGGCGTTACCGTTCGAGGATTAGCAGATGAAGTTCGAAGGCACCCAGGCCTACGTCGCCACCGATGACCTGAAGCTGGCGGTCAACGCCGCAATCACCCTGGAGCGGCCACTGCTGGTCAAGGGCGAGCCAGGCACCGGCAAGACCATGCTCGCCGAGCAACTGGCCGAGTCCTTCGGCGCCAAGTTGATTACCTGGCACATCAAGTCCACCACCAAGGCGCATCAAGGCCTGTACGAGTACGACGCGGTCAGCCGCCTGCGGGATTCGCAACTGGGCGTGGACAAAGTCCATGACGTTCGCAACTACCTGAAAAAGGGCAAGCTCTGGGAGGCTTTCGAGTCCGAAGAACGGGTGATTCTGCTGATCGACGAAATCGACAAGGCCGACATCGAGTTCCCCAACGACTTGCTGCAAGAACTCGACAGGATGGAGTTCTACGTTTACGAGATCGACGAGACCATCAAGGCCAAGAAGCGCCCGATCATCATCATTACCTCCAACAACGAGAAAGAGCTGCCGGACGCCTTCCTGCGCCGCTGCTTCTTCCATTACATCGCGTTCCCCGATCGCGTGACGCTGCAAAAGATCGTCGACGTGCACTACCCGGACATCAAGAAAGACCTGGTCAGCGAAGCGCTGGATGTGTTCTTCGACGTGCGCAAGGTGCCGGGCCTGAAGAAGAAGCCCTCGACCTCCGAACTGGTGGACTGGCTGAAACTGCTGATGGCCGACAACATCGGCGAAGCGGTGCTGCGCGAACGCGATCCGACCAAGGCCATTCCGCCGCTGGCAGGCGCCCTGGTGAAGAACGAACAGGACGTGCAATTGCTTGAGCGCCTGGCGTTCATGAGTCGTCGCGGTACTCGATAAGGGCTAACGCCATGCTGCTCAACCTGTTCAACGAAATGCGCGCAGCCAAAGTGCCGGTCTCGGTGCGCGAGCTGCTGGACCTGATCAACGCGCTGAAACAGCGCGTGACCTTCGCCGACATGGACGAGTTCTATTACTTGTCGCGGGCGATTCTGGTGAAGGACGAACGGCATTTCGACAAGTTCGACCGGGCGTTCGGTGCCTACTTCAACGGTCTGGAAAAGCTCGACGATCACCTTCAGGCGTTGATCCCCGAAGACTGGCTGCGCAAGGAATTCGAACGTTCCCTGACTGACGAAGAGCGGGCCGCGATCCAGTCCCTCGGCGGCCTGGACAAGCTGATCGAAGAGTTCAAGAAACGCCTGGAAGAACAGAAAGAACGCCATGCCGGCGGCAACAAATGGATCGGCACCGGCGGCACCAGCCCGTTCGGTTCCGGCGGTTTCAACCCGGAAGGCATTCGGGTCGGCGATGCCGGTAAGCGCCAGGGCAAAGCGGTGAAAGTCTGGGATCAGCGCGAGTACAAGAACCTCGACGATTCGGTGGAACTGGGCACGCGCAACATCAAGGTCGCCCTGCGTCGCTTGCGTAAATTCGCCCGTCAGGGCGCGGCGGAAGAACTGGACATCGACGGCACCATCGACCACACCGCGCGCGATGCCGGGTTGTTGAACATCCAGATGCGTCCGGAGCGGCGCAACACCGTCAAGCTGTTGCTGCTGTTCGACATCGGTGGCTCGATGGACGCCCACGTGAAGATCTGCGAAGAGTTGTTCTCGGCCTGCAAGACCGAGTTCAAGCATCTGGAGTACTTCTACTTCCACAACTTCATTTATGAATCGGTGTGGAAGAACAACATGCGCCGCACCTCCGAGCGCACCGCCACCCAGGACTTGCTGCACAAATACGGCGCCGACTACAAAGTGATCTTCATCGGCGACGCCGCCATGGCGCCCTATGAAATCACCCAGGCCGGCGGCAGCGTCGAGCACTGGAACGAAGAAGCCGGTTATGTGTGGATGCAGCGCTTCAAGGAAAAGTACAAGAAGCTCATCTGGATCAACCCCTACCCGAAAGACACCTGGGGCTACACCTCGTCGACCAACATCGTGCGGGACTTGATCGATGATCAAATGTATCCGCTGACGTTGCGGGGGTTGGAGGAAGGGATGCGGTTTCTTTCCAAATAAAGATTGTTGTTGTCTGTGATGCCGCCTTCGCGGGCAAGCCTCGCTCCTACAGGTTTCGGTGTTCATGCGTCATGCATTGAAC
>NZ_JBYVYM010000021.1:0-128133 GCF_058148225.1 Pseudomonas sp. DF5 | reverse complement strand
TTTTTATTGCCTGCCTGCAAACCCCTCAGATACAAAAAGGCCCCGACTCAGAATGAGCCGGGGCCTTTGGTTGAAGCGCTACAACGGCTTAGCCGTTGAACACGTCATCCACGCTTTTCAGCGGGTAGTTCTTCGGATACGGCAGGGTCGCCACGCCGGTCTCGATCGCAGCCTTGGCTACGGCATCGGAGATCACGGTGATCAGACGGGCATCCATTGGTTTCGGGATGATGTACTCACGACCGAATTCCAGCTTGATGCCACCGTAGGCGTCGCACACTTCCTGAGGCACTGGCAGTTTGGCCAGTTCACGCAGGGCGTTGGCGGCAGCCACTTTCATTTCTTCGTTGATGCGCTTGGCGCGAACGTCCAGGGCACCACGGAAGATGAACGGGAAGCCCAGTACGTTGTTGACCTGGTTCGGGTAGTCCGAACGGCCGGTGGCCATGATCACGTCGTTGCGAGTGGCGTGCGCCAGTTCCGGGGAGATTTCCGGATCCGGGTTCGAGCATGCGAACACGATCGGGTTGGCCGCCATGGACTTCAGGCCTTCAGCGCTCAGCAGGTTCGGGCCGGACAGGCCAACAAACACGTCAGCACCTTCCAGTGCGTCAGCCAGGGTGCGCTTGTCGGTCGCGTGAGCGAAGACGGCCTTGTACTGGTTCAGGTCGTCACGGCCGGAGTGGATCACACCGGTACGGTCAACCATGTAGATGTTTTCGATGTTGGCGCCCATGCTCACCAGCAATTTCATGCAGGAGATGGCGGCAGCACCGGCGCCCAGGCAGACGATCTTGGCGTCAGCCAGGGTTTTGCCAGCGATTTCCAGGGCGTTGATCATGCCGGCAGCGGTCACGATCGCAGTACCGTGCTGGTCATCGTGGAATACCGGAATATCGCACTGCTCGATCAGAGCGCGTTCGATCTCAAAGCACTCAGGCGCCTTGATGTCTTCCAGGTTGATGCCACCGAAGGTGATGGAGATACGCTTGACGGTGTCGATGAAGGCTTGCGGGCTTTCGGAGTCGACTTCGATGTCGAACACGTCGATACCGGCGAAGCGTTTGAACAGAACACCTTTACCTTCCATCACTGGCTTGGAAGCCAATGGACCGAGGTTACCCAGACCCAGAATCGCGGTGCCATCGGAAATGACTGCAACCAGGTTGCCTTTGCCGGTGTATTTGTAGGCCAGTTCAGGATCGCGGGCGATTTCGCGTACTGGTTCGGCTACGCCGGGGCTGTAGGCCAGCGACAGGTCGCGGGCGGTAGCAGTGGCCTTGGTGAGCTCGACACTCAGCTTCCCTGGACGAGGATTGGCGTGATATTCGAGAGCGGCAGTTTTCAAA
This sequence comes from Pseudomonas sp. DF5, assembly GCF_058148225.1. Lineage (NCBI taxonomy): Bacteria > Pseudomonadati > Pseudomonadota > Gammaproteobacteria > Pseudomonadales > Pseudomonadaceae > Pseudomonas > Pseudomonas sp. DF5. The sequence continues at coordinate 126,784 of NZ_JBYVYM010000021.1, read as the reverse complement.
TCAGACATGTGGGCATTCCGCTTTTTACTGTTGGACAGACGGACCGCCGAGGATACTCGTGTCGCAAAGTCCCCACAAGACTGACCAGTCACCCCTGTCAAGCGCCCTGCCCTACGACTTTGGGCCAAGAGCCACGGAATACAAGGGATAGACTGTTCACAATCTATAGAATAAATGTCTACAATTTTTCTTACGGTGCGACCTGCAACATCGCCGGATCGGTCAGCGGCAAAAGCCAGCGCGCCTGTCCGGGCTTCAGTCCGCCACGGCGCGAACGATCCACTACCCAGCCACGAGCCTCGATTTGCTTGCCTTTGAGCTTTTCCAACGATGCGCCATCGAATTGCCCCAGCATATTGGGTGCAACCCGCAATACAACTGAATCCTGCAACTCGATCCAAACCCCGCCACGATTGCGCTGAACCTTGCTCACACGACCACTGAGCACGGCGAAGCCAGACGCGTTGATCTGCTCCGCTTTCAGTACAGGTGACTGTCGCCACAGCCCGAGACCGGCCTGACGAGCGCTGCGTTCCGCCGCTTGCTGGCAGCCGACCAAATCGACGTTCGGTGCTACCGCCACTTGAAAACCGAGGCCTTCAGCAAGCATCTGCGCTTCGAGGTTGGCGCCATCGACGCTGTAGACATGGGCCAGGGTGCGACCGTAATGGTCCTTGCCTTCTTTACCCGGCAGCAAACCGACCCGCCCGTCGCTGGCGGCCACCAGGGCTTCCAGGCGTTTGCGCGCGGCCACGGCGAACGGCTCGTCGGAACGACCCTGCTTGCCCAGCTCCGGCGTGTTCAAACCAATCATGCGCACACTGCGGCCATCGCTCAGGCGCAAGGTGTCGCCATCCACCACCCGCTGCACCGCGACTGACGTCAGCCCGCTCGGCGCCGGGCAGAAGGCCTGGGCAGCGGAAAGCCAAATCGCAGACATAAAAAAGGCGCCCGCGAGGGACGCCTTTTTCATCAGCATGGAAAAACCGTAACGGCCTCCCAAGTTGATCGGCCTTAGGCCTTTTTCGCGCCGAAAGCACCGAAACGGTCTGCGAAACGCTGAACGCGGCCGCCAGTGTCCAGAGTCTTTTGCTTACCGGTGTAGAACGGGTGGCATTCGTTGCAAACGTCGATCGCCAGGGCTTTGCCGTAGGTCGAACGGGTTTCGAACTTGTTGCCGCAGCTGCAGGTAACAGCAACTGCTGGGTATTCTGGATGGATATCAGCTTTCATGGTGTATTCCTCAGGCTAGCGTGCCGCCACCCAACACTATTGTTGAATACCGCACGTAATTAGGCCGCGGATTCTACCAGACCTTTGCAAACACGCAAGCTGTCGTGGGTGCCCTCCATCAGGAAAGACTGTTCAATGTTGACGGCGTCTTTTAACGCCATGCTGCGTTGCTACTCCTCCCCATAGCGCGCTATGAGTCGTCGTAGCGCCTTGCCTGGCATTAAAATCCACTCGTCAACACTTGAACGCTTTCCTGATGGAGGACACAAATCCGACCGTCTGCTAGGCTCCCGGCCTTCGTCATCGCTCCCCTATCGAGAAAACAATCGCGTGCCCAACGCCATTCTGCGCCTCGCCCTGCCTTCGCCCCTGCGCCGCCTGTTCGACTATCGCGCCCCGGCCGGAGTCCTGCGCGCCCAGTTACACCCGGGCATGCGTTTGCGGGTGCCATTCGGCCGGCGGGAGATGATCGGAATTCTGGTGGAGATCACCGACCACAGCGAAGTCCCGACAGAAAAGCTCAAACCGGCGCTGGCCCTGCTCGATGCCGTACCGCCGCTGCCACCCGCGCTGTTCAAGTTGTGCCTGTGGACGTCCCAGTATTATCAGCACAGCCTCGGCGACACCTTGAGCTGGGCGCTGCCGGTATTGCTGCGTCAGGGTGAGCTGGCCGAAGCCCGCCAGGAGCGATTCTGGTCCGCCGCGCCCGGCGCCAGCCTCGATGACCCGCGCATCGCCCGCGCCCCGCGGCAGCGTGAAGCCTTGGCGACCCTGGCGCAACATCCCCACGGCGTCGCCCATCAGTTGCTGAGCAAACTGATGCTGAGCAAGGACAGCCTCGATCTGTTGCTGGCCAAGGATCTGGTGCAGGTAGACATCCGCAGGCACGCGCCCGGCGCTCGCCACGAACACTGGCTGGCACAACCGGAATTGCCGCTCAACCCGGAGCAGCGCGCCGCTTATGAAGCGATTCGCGCCGGGTTCGACAGTTATCACGCGTTCCTGCTGGCCGGCGTCACCGGCAGCGGCAAGACCGAAGTGTATTTGCAGCTGATCCGCGAAACCCTTGAGGCCGGCAAGCAAGCCCTGGTGCTGATCCCGGAGATCAACCTCGGCCCGCAAACCCTGGCGCGCTTCGAGCAGCGCTTCAATGCGCGCATCGCGCTGATCCATTCCGCCGTCAACGACCGCGAGCGCCTGGACGCCTGGCTAGCCGCGCGGGATGGCGAAGCCGACATTATTATCGGCACCCGTTCGGCGCTGTTCACGCCAATGAAGGACCCCGGCCTGATCATCATCGATGAAGAGCACGACGGCTCCTATAAACAGCAAGAAGGCCTGCGCTACCACGCCCGCGACCTGGCACTGGTTCGCGCCCGGCAGGAAAACATCCCGATTGTCCTCGGCTCCGCCACGCCTTCGCTGGAAAGCCTGCAGAACGCCTACACCGGCCGTTACGGCCTGCTGCGCCTGAATGAGCGCGCCGGTGGTGCCAAGCAACCGCGCTTCCTGCGCCTGGACGTGAAAAGTCGTCCACTGGACAGCGGCATTTCCGGGCCGATGCAGCAAGCCATCGGTCAGACGCTGGCCGCCGGCCAGCAGGTGCTGGTGTTCCTCAATCGCCGAGGGTTCGCCCCGACGCTGCTCTGCCACGATTGCGGCTGGATGTCCGAATGCCAGCGTTGCGACGCGCGAATGACCGTGCACCAGCGCTCGGGCGAATTGCGCTGCCATCATTGTGGCTACGTCGAGCGCGTGCCTCGGCATTGCCCAAAGTGCGGCAAAGTCGATTTGCGACCCGTGGGCGCCGGCACCGAGCGTGCCGAGGAACGCCTGGGGATTCTATTTCCGGACGTCCCGGTGCTGCGAGTCGACCGCGACAGTACTTCACGCAAAGACGCGATGAATCAGTTGTTCGCGACCATCCAGAAAGGCCAGCCGTGCATTCTGGTCGGCACACAGATGCTTGCCAAAGGGCACCACTTTCCTCGGGTGACACTGGTGTCGATTCTCGATGCCGACGGCGGGTTGTTCTCCGGCGACTTCCGCGCCAGCGAGCGCATGGCGCAGTTGATCGTCCAGGTCGCCGGACGCGCGGGCCGTGCCGAAGAGCCGGGCAAAGTGATCATCCAGACGCACCTGGCGGACCACCCGCTGCTGGTGCAACTGACCGAGCAGGGCTATTTCGCCTTTGCCGAACAGGCATTGAGCGAACGCCGCTCCGCCGGGTTGCCGCCATTTGCACATCTCGCGCTGCTGCGGGCCGAAGCGCATAAACCGGGGCAGGCCGAAGGCTTTCTGGATGAAGCGTGCAGCGAGGCCGAGCGACTGCTGGCCGAACAGCATCTGACCGGCATCGAGTTGCTGGGGCCCGTACCAGCGCCGATGGAGCGCCGGGCCGGACGTTATCGCGCGCAGTTGTTGCTACAAGCCACAGCCCGAGCGCCGCTGCATCGATTGTTGAGCAGTTGGCTGCTGGCATTGGAACAGATGCCGAGTGGGCGGGCGGTGCGTTGGTCTTTGGATGTAGACCCTGTGGATTTGTATTGATTGGAAGAATGCTTTCGCGAGCAAGCCCGCTCCCACAGGGGTTCGAGGTGGACGCTGAATATATGAACACCCGAGAACCCGTGTGGGAGCCGGGCTTGCCCGCGATAGCGGTCGAATAGTCACCACATATCCATAACCTGCCCGCTATAGTTGGCAAGCCCGTCTTCGCAACGGATAATGCCCAGTTTTTCCACCAGCGCACTGAAGCGCCGCCGCGCCTGCGGTCGAAAGAGAAGACCATGAAAGACACCATTCGCCAGCTGATCCAACAAGCCATCACCCAACTCGTCAACGAAGGTGTGTTGCCTGAAGGCCTGTCGCCGGCGATCCAGGTGGAAAACTCCCGTGACAAGACCCACGGCGACTTCGCCAGCAACATCGCGATGATGCTGGCCAAACCGGCCGGCATGAAGCCCCGTGACCTGGCCGAGAAAATCATCGCCGCGCTGCCGGCTGACGAAAACGTCTCCAAAGCCGAAATTGCCGGCCCTGGCTTCCTGAACTTCTTCCAGAACACTCAAGCCCTGGCGACCCGCCTGGACGCGGCCCTGGCCGACGACCACATCGGCGTACGCAAGGCCGGCCCGGTGCAGCGCACCGTAGTCGATCTGTCGGCCCCGAACCTGGCCAAAGAGATGCACGTCGGCCACTTGCGCTCGACCATCATCGGCGACGGCGTGGCCCGGGTGCTGGAGTTCCTCGGCGACACCGTGATCCGTCAGAACCATGTCGGCGACTGGGGCACCCAGTTCGGCATGCTGATGGCTTATCTGCAGGAAAACCCGATCACCAGCGACGAACTGTCGGACCTGGAAAACTTCTACCGCGCCGCCAAGCAACGCTTCGACGAATCCGAAGAGTTCGCCGACCGCGCCCGTGGCCTGGTGGTCAAGCTGCAAGCCGGCGACCCGGACTGCCTGGCCCTGTGGACCAAGTTCAAGGACATCTCGCTGTCCCACTGCCAGAAAATCTACGAACTGCTGAACGTCAAACTGACCATGGCCGACGTGATGGGTGAAAGCGCCTACAACGACGACCTGATCAACGTGGTCAACGATCTCAAGGCCAAAGGCATGCTGGTCGAGAGCAACGGTGCTCAATGCGTGTTCCTCGACGAGTTCAAGAACGCCGACGGCGAGCCGCTGCCGGTGATCATCGTCAAGGCCGACGGCGGCTACCTCTATGCCACCACCGACCTGGCGGCTGTGCGCTACCGCAGCGGCAAGCTCAAGGCCGATCGCGCGCTGTATTTCGTCGACCAGCGCCAGGCCCTGCACTTCCAGCAAGTGTTCGCCGTCGCCCGCAAGGCCGGCTTCGTGACCCATCCGATGGAAATGGAACACATGGGCTTCGGCACCATGAACGGCGCCGATGGCCGTCCGTTCAAGACCCGTGACGGCGGCACCGTGAAGCTGATCGACCTGCTGACCGAAGCCCAGGAACGCGCCTATACACTGGTGAAGGAGAAGAACCCGGAGTTGGCCGAAGACGAGTTGCGCAACATCGCCAAGGTTGTGGGCATTGGCGCGGTAAAGTACGCCGACCTGTCCAAGCACCGCACCAGCGACTACAGCTTCAACTTCGACCTGATGCTGAACTTCGAAGGCAACACTGCACCGTACCTGCTGTACGCCTACACCCGAGTGGCCGGCGTGTTCCGCAAACTTGGCAAGGACTTCAGCGAAGTCGAAGGACAAATCGTCCTTGAAGCGCCGCACGAACATGAGCTGGCGGCGAAACTGGCGCAGTTCGGCGAAATCCTGAATAACGTGTCCGACAAAGGCACGCCGCACATTCTTTGCACCTACCTGTACGATGTTGCCGGCCTGTTCTCCAGTTTCTACGAGAACTGCCCGATCCTCAGCGCCGACACCCCGGCGCAAATGCAGAGCCGTCTGCGCCTTGCTGCGTTGACCGGCCGCACTCTCAAGCAAGGCCTGGAACTCTTGGGTCTGGAAACTCTGGAGCGTATGTAAGTTGGCTGCCAAGAAAAAACCTGCACCCAAGCGTGGCGCCAGCCGTTACCAAGCTCCTGCAAAGCAACCGATCCCGGGCTGGCTGTGGATGGCCATCGGCCTGACGGTCGGCGCGTTCATTGTGTTCCTGATGAAGCTGGAGCCGGGCAAGGGCAGTGACAGCGTCAAGCGCGAGAAGGTCGAGCAACAGCAGAAAGCGACCAAGATCGCCGAAGCCAACAAGACCCCGCCGAGCCCGACGCAACCGGTGAAGCCGAAGTACGACTTCTACACCTTGCTGCCGGAATCGGAAGTGATCGTGCCGCCGGATGCGGTACCGGAGAAAACCCTGCCGACGCCACAAGTGCCGGCCGTGCCGACCACGCCGGTGACGCCTGCGGAAGCGGCGAAGATCGACACCGCCCGGGCTCAGGCGGCATTGGCCGGCATCACTCCGCCGCCAGCGCCACCGGTGGCTAAAGCGGCGCCAGTGACCAAGTTCTTCCTGCAGGCCGGTTCGTTCCGCAAGCAAGCCGATGCCGACAAGGTTCGGGCGCAGATCATCCTGCTGGGTCAGGCCGTGGCGGTTGAATCCGGCACGGTGAAGGACGAGACCTGGTACCGGGTGCTGGTCGGCCCGTTCAGCAACCGCGAACAACTGACCACCGCCCAGAAACAATTGGCGGGCAGTGGCTTCAGTAACCTGTTGTTACAACAACGCCAGAGCCGCTAATTTCGTCAAGGACACTGCGTCATCGTTCTTCGCGGGCAAGCCTCGCTCCTACAGGATCACGTAAATCTCTGTAGGAGCGAGGCTTGCCCGCGAAGGCGTCAGAACAGACAACACATTCATCTCTGCCCACCACCGCTCGTCCCCCGCCGCGTCCTACAGTTGAAAAACGCTCCACCACCCCCATATGAGTTGGCATAAGGCATTTTCGCCCCGCTGCGTGGAGACTCTCCCTTGACCACCATCGTTTCAGTTCGCCGCCACGGCAAAGTCGTCATGGGCGGCGACGGCCAGGTTTCGCTCGGTAATACCGTGATGAAAGGCAACGCGAAGAAAGTTCGCCGCCTGTACCACGGTCAGGTTATCGCCGGTTTTGCCGGGGCTACCGCTGACGCCTTCACCCTCTTCGAACGTTTTGAAGGCCAACTCGAAAAACATCAGGGCCACCTGGTTCGCGCCGCTGTCGAACTCGCCAAAGAATGGCGCACTGACCGCTCCCTCAGCCGCCTCGAAGCCATGCTCGCGGTCGCCAACAAGGATGCCTCTCTGATCATCACCGGCAACGGTGACGTGGTTGAGCCTGAAGAAGGCCTGATCGCCATGGGTTCCGGCGGCGGCTACGCCCAGGCTGCGGCCAGCGCGCTGTTGAAAAAGACCGACCTGTCGGCCCGGGAAATCGTCGAAACCGCTTTGGGCATCGCTGGCGACATCTGCGTGTTCACCAACCACAACATCACCATCGAGGAGCAGGATCTCGCTGAGTAAGCCTGTCTTGGCCTAGCGCCACGGCTCACTTTTGCTTGAGGACCGCCAATTACTATGCCCATGACCCCCCGTGAAATCGTCCACGAACTCAATCGCCATATCATCGGCCAGGACGATGCCAAACGCGCCGTCGCCATTGCCTTGCGCAACCGCTGGCGCCGGATGCAGCTGCCCGAAGAGCTGCGCGTCGAAGTCACCCCCAAGAACATTCTGATGATCGGCCCGACCGGCGTCGGTAAAACCGAGATCGCCCGTCGCCTGGCCAAACTCGCCAATGCGCCGTTCATCAAAGTCGAAGCGACCAAATTCACCGAAGTGGGTTATGTCGGCCGCGACGTCGAATCGATCATTCGTGATCTGGCGGACGCGGCGATCAAGCTGCTGCGCGAACAGGAAATGACCAAGGTTCGCCACCGCGCCGAAGACGCCGCCGAAGAGCGCATCCTCGACGCCTTGCTGCCACCGGCACGTATGGGTTTCAGCAACGAAGACGCCGCCCCGGCCCAGGACTCCAACACCCGCCAGCTGTTCCGAAAACGCCTGCGTGAAGGTCAGCTGGACGACAAGGAGATCGAAATCGAAGTCGCCGAAATCACCGGCGTCGATATCTCCGCGCCACCGGGCATGGAAGAAATGACCAACCAGTTGCAGAGCCTGTTCGCCAACATGGGCAAGGGCAAGCGCAAGAGCCGCAAGCTCAAGGTCAAGGAAGCGCTGAAACTGGTTCGCGACGAAGAGGCCGGTCGCCTGGTCAACGAAGAAGAGTTGAAGGCCAAGGCGCTGGAAGCTGTCGAACAGCACGGCATCGTGTTCATCGACGAAATCGACAAGGTCGCCAAACGCGGCAATACCGGTGGCGTCGACGTATCCCGTGAAGGCGTACAGCGCGACTTGCTGCCGCTGATCGAAGGCTGCACCGTCAACACCAAACTGGGCATGGTCAAGACCGACCACATCCTGTTCATCGCCTCCGGTGCGTTCCACCTGAGCAAGCCGAGCGATCTGGTGCCGGAACTGCAAGGTCGCCTGCCGATTCGGGTCGAACTCAAGGCCCTGAGCCCGGAAGATTTCGAACGCATCCTCAGTGAGCCGCATGCATCGCTCACCGAGCAGTATTGCGCGCTGCTGAAAACCGAAGGGCTGCTGATCGAGTTCCAGCCAAGCGGCATCAAGCGTATCGCCGAGATCGCCTGGCAGGTCAACGAGAAGACCGAGAACATCGGCGCCCGTCGTCTGCACACCTTGCTTGAGCGCCTGCTCGAAGAGGTGTCGTTCAGCGCCGGTGATCTGGCCAGCACTCACGAGGACAAGCCGATCCTGATCGATGCCGATTACGTTAACAGCCACTTGGGCGAATTGGCACAGAACGAAGACCTGTCCCGTTATATCCTGTAGGTCTCATTCTGTGTGAGCGGGCTTCTGTGGCGAGGGAGCTTGCTCCCGCTGGGTCGCGAAGCGGCCCCAAAGTCGGTGAATGCGGTTTATCTACAAGACCTCATTCGCCGGATTTACGACTGCTACGCAGCCGAGCGGGAGCAAGCTCCCTCGCCACAAATCACCCGCCGACACAGGGCCTTCATACAAACGGAAGATCGGCCCCATGACGACCCAACTCCCCACCGACATCAAACTGCACAAAGCCTCGAAAACCCTGACGCTCAAATACGCGTCCGGCGAGGAGTATCACCTGCCCGCAGAATTCCTTCGCGTGCACTCTCCTTCCGCCGAGGTCCAGGGCCACGGCAAACCTATCCTGCAATTTGGCAAGATCGGCGTAGGCCTGAGCAAGGTCGAACCAGCCGGTCAGTACGCACTGAAATTGACCTTCGACGACGGCCACGACAGCGGCCTGTTCACCTGGGAATATCTGTACCAGTTGGCGGTGCGCCAAGAGGATCTGTGGAACGATTATCTTGCCGAACTCAAAGCGGCTGGAAAGACCCGTGATCCGAACGAGTCGGTCGTCAAGCTGATGCTCTAGGTCAGGCCTCGAGGTATTTAGAGGGCATTTTCTAATTCCATCTGTTTGAATGCTTGGCTGCCGGGTCAACGATTGGCCCGCTTGCGAAAAAAATTAAACTCGGGTAACCAATGGAGCTGGCAAGTTCCGTGCAGTGCTCTCTGAACTGAAAAGCAGCTATGCAATCAACGGTCACCCGAGCAGTAGTACCTGGCGCATTGTGTGACTACACAGCTGGGCTCAGGTACTCGCCTCAGGACAATGGAGCGTCGTAGATGAGTAACAAGCAAAACGATGACCTGAAATTCCAGGCTTCAGAAAATACCTTGGGACTGAATCCTGTTGTTGGGCTGCGTAGAAAGGATCTACTGGGCTCTGCCCGAATGGTGCTGACCCAGGCCATCAGACAACCCATCCACAGTGCCAGGCACGTCGCCCATTTCGGCATCGAACTCAAGAACGTGCTGTTCGGAAAATCCGAGCTTCAACCGCAAAGCGACGACCGCCGTTTCCTCGACCCGGCCTGGAGCCAGAACCCTCTCTACAAACGTTATTTGCAAACTTATCTGGCGTGGCGCAAGGAGCTCCATACCTGGATCGATAAGAGCAATCTCTCGCCCAAGGACGTTGCTCGCGGGCATTTCGTGATCAACCTCATGACCGAAGCCATGGCCCCGACCAACACGGCAGCCAACCCGGCGGCGGTCAAACGCTTCTTCGAAACCGGTGGCAAAAGCCTGCTCGACGGCCTCTCCCATCTGGCCAAGGATCTGATCCATAACGGCGGCATGCCGAGCCAGGTCAACATGGGCGCGTTCGAAGTGGGCAAAAGCCTGGGCGTGACCGAAGGCGCGGTGGTCTTTCGCAACGACGTGCTGGAGCTGATCCAGTACAAGCCGATCACCGAGCAAGTGCATGAACGCCCACTGCTGGTGGTGCCACCGCAAATCAACAAGTTCTATGTTTTCGACCTCAGCCCGGACAAGAGCCTGGCGCGCTTCTGCCTGCGCAACAACGTGCAGACGTTCATCGTCAGCTGGCGCAACCCGACCAAGGAACAACGCGAGTGGGGTCTGTCGACCTACATCGAAGCGCTCAAGGAAGCGGTCGATGTAGTCACCGCGATCACCGGCAGCAAAGACGTGAACATGCTCGGCGCATGCTCCGGTGGTATCACCTGCACTGCCCTGCTGGGTCATTACGCAGCGATCGGCGAGAAGAAAGTAAACGCCCTGACACTGCTGGTCAGCGTGCTCGACACCACCCTCGACAGCGACGTCGCCCTGTTCGTCGACGAGCAGACCCTCGAAGCCGCCAAGCGCCACTCCTATCAGGCCGGCGTACTGGAAGGCCGCGACATGGCGAAAGTCTTCGCCTGGATGCGCCCCAACGACTTGATCTGGAACTACTGGGTCAACAACTACCTGCTGGGTAATGAGCCACCGGTCTTCGACATTCTGTTCTGGAACAACGACACCACTCGCCTCCCGGCTGCTTTCCACGGCGACCTGATCGAGATGTTCAAAAACAACCCACTGGTCCGCCCCAACGCACTGGAAGTGTGCGGCACACCGATCGACCTCAAACAGGTCGATGCCGACATCTTTTCCCTGGCCGGTACCAACGATCACATCACCCCGTGGAAGTCCTGCTACAAGTCGGCACAACTGTTCGGTGGCAAGGTCGAGTTCGTGCTGTCCAGCAGCGGACATATCCAGAGCATTCTGAACCCGCCCGGCAACCCGAAAGCACGCTACATGACCAGCACCGACATGCCGGTCAAGGCCGAGGACTGGATGGAAAACTCCACCAAGCACACCGACTCCTGGTGGCTGCATTGGCAGGCGTGGCAGGCCGAACGCTCGGGCAAACTGAAGAAGTCCCCCGCCAACCTTGGCAACAAGGCCTATCCCGCGGGTGAAGCGTCGCCGGGCACGTATGTGCACGAACGTTGAGCTTCAAACAACTCGCAGTCCGCGGCACTGGGAAGTGCCGCGATTGTTATTAATCAGCCTCGAGGCCAGCCTCGAACATTCTGCGACGGCCCGGGATGGCCCGATCAGCGTTTAAAACTACAGGGCTTCGTGCATGCCGCAACCGTTCGTATTCCGTACCGTCAACCTGGATGGCCAGACCCTCCGCACTGCGGTACGCCCCGGCAAGCCTCACTTGACGCCCTTGCTGATTTTCAACGGCATCGGCGCCAACCTGGAGCTGATATTTCCGTTCGTCCAAGCGCTGGATCCGGACCTGGAAGTCATCGCCTTCGACGTCCCCGGTGTCGGCGGCTCATCGACGCCCAGCCGGCCGTATCGCTTTTCGGGCCTGGCGAAACTGACGGCGCGAATGCTCGATTATCTCGATTACGGGCAGGTCAATGTGATCGGCGTGTCATGGGGTGGCGCCCTGGCGCAGCAATTTGCCTATGACTATCCCGAGCGCTGCAAGAAGCTGGTGCTGGCAGCCACGGCGGCCGGCACAGTGATGGTTCCGGGCAAGCCGAAAGTGCTGTGGATGATGGCCAGCCCGCGGCGCTACATCCAGCCATCCCATGTGATTCGCATCGCGCCGATGATCTATGGCGGCTCGTTCCGTCGCGATCCGACCCTGGCTGCCAGCCACGCCTCCAGAGTCCGTTCGGCAGGCAAACTGGGTTATTACTGGCAACTGTTCGCCGGTTTCGGCTGGACCAGCATTCACTGGCTGCACAAGATCCATCAACCGACCCTGGTGCTGGCCGGCGACGATGACCCGCTGATCCCGCTGATCAATATGCGCATGCTGGCCTGGCGAATTCCCAATGCCCAACTGCACATCATCGACGACGGGCATCTGTTCTTGATAACCCGGGCCGAGGCGGTGGCACCGATCATCATGAAGTTTCTCGAAGAGGAACGTCAGCGCGCAGTGATGCATCCGCATCCGGCGCCATCGGGCAATTGACCGGCTCCGGCTTTGGTTCAGGAAAAGAGCGTCGACAGGACGTCGTACCGCGCAACAATCCGCAACAACGTCTATGGTGATTTGTTCGGTGAGTTTGTTTTTGGCCTGATGACGAAGGAGTGTTGACTCATGCGCGACAAACCAGCGAAGGGCGCCTTGCCCACTCCCGCTGCATTCATCAACGCACAGAGTGCGGTTACCGGTCTGCGCGGCCGGGACTTGCTTTCAACCTTGCGCAGCCTGGCCGCCCACGGCCTGCGCAATCCAGTGTACACGGCCCGGCATGCCTTGAAGCTGGGCGGCCAACTTGGCCGCGTGTTGCTGGGTGAGACCCTGCACCCGGTCAATCCGCAAGACAGTCGCTTTGCCGATCCGACGTGGAGCCTCAACCCTTTTTATCGCCGCAGCTTGCAGGCCTACCTGAGTTGGCAGAAGGAGGTCAAAAACTGGATCGACGAGAGCAACCTGAGCCCGGACGACCGCGCCCGCGCCCACTTTGCATTTGCCTTGATCAACGACGCCGTGGCGCCGTCCAACACCCTGCTCAATCCGCTGGCGATCAAGGAGATCTTCAACTCTGGCGGCCACAGCCTGGTGCGAGGGATCGGCCATCTGCTCGACGACCTGCTGCACAATGATGGCTTGCCCAGACAAGTCACCAAACAAGCATTCGAGGTCGGCAAGACGGTCGCCACCACCACCGGTTCCGTGGTGTTTCGCAATGAATTGCTGGAGCTGATCCAGTACAAGCCGATGAGCGAAAAACAGTATTCCAAGCCGCTGCTGATCGTGCCGCCACAGATCAACAAGTTCTACATTTTCGATTTGAGCCCAAGCAACAGCTTCGTCCAGTTCGCCCTTAAAAACGGCTTGCAGACCTTCGTGATCAGCTGGCGCAATCCCGATGTGCGTCACCGCGAATGGGGGCTGTCGTCTTACGTCGAAGCCACCGAAGAAGCGATGAATGTGTGCCGGGCGATCACCGGTTCCCGCGACGTCAACCTGATGGGCGCCTGCGCCGGCGGGCTGACCATCGCCGCGCTGCAAGGGCACTTGCAGGCCAAGCGGCAGTTGCGGCGGGTATCCAGCGCGACCTATCTGGTCAGCCTGCTCGACAGTCAGATAGAAAGCCCGGCCACCCTCTTCGTCGACGAACAGACGCTGGAAGCGGCCAAGCGTCGCTCGTATCAGAAGGGTGTTCTGGAAGGTAGCGACATGGCCAGGGTTTTTGCCTGGATGCGTCCCAACGATTTGATCTGGAATTACTTCGTCAATAACTACCTGCTGGGCAAGGAGCCCCCGGCGTTCGACATCCTCTACTGGAACAATGACAACACGCGCCTGCCGGCAGCGTTTCATGGCGACCTGCTGGACTTCTTCAAGCACAACCCGCTGAATCATCCGGGCGGGCTGGAAGTGTGCGGCACTCCGATCGACCTGCAGAAAGTCACCGTCGACAGTTTCAGCGTGGCTGGCATGAACGATCACATCACCCCGTGGGATGCGGTGTATCGCTCGACCTTGCTGCTGGGTGGCGAGCGGCGCTTCGTGCTGTCGAGCAGCGGTCATGTGCAGAGCATTCTTAACCCGCCTCACAACTCGAAAGCCAACTACGTCGAAAACCCGAAACTGAGCAGTGACCCGCGGGCCTGGTATTACGACGCCAAACGCGTCGACGGCAGTTGGTGGACACAATGGCTGAGCTGGATTCAGGAACGCTCCGGCACTCAACACGAAACCCTGATGACCCTTGGCAACCAGAACTATCCACCGATGGAGGCGGCGCCCGGTACTTACGTGCGCGTGCGCTGACGTTCAATGAACCACGGCCGCCAATGGCCGTGGCCTGACTCGACCATTAAGAAGACTGGATGAAAACCCGCGACCGGATTCTCGAATGTGCCCTGCAGTTGTTCAATCAGAAGGGCGAACCGAACGTGTCCACCATGGAGGTGGCCAACGAAATGGGCATCAGCCCCGGCAACCTCTACTACCACTTCCACGGCAAGGAGCCGCTGATCCTGGGGCTGTTCGAACGCTTCCAGACCGAACTGACGCCCTTGCTCGATCCACCGTCCGATGTGGAATTGGCACCCGAAGATTACTGGCTGTTCCTGCACCTGATCGTCGAACGCCTGGCCCAATACCGGTTTCTGTTCCAGGACTTGTCGAACCTTGCCGGCCGCCTGCCGAAACTGGCCAAGGGGATACGCAACTTGCTCAATGCGTTGAAGCGCACACTGGCTTCATTGCTGGCGCAGTTGAAGGCTCAGGGGCAGTTGGTCAGCGACACCCAGGCGCTGGGGCAACTGGTGGAACAAATCACCATGACATTGCTGTTCTCGCTGGACTATCAGCGGATTCTCGACCGTGAAGGTGAAGTACGACTGGTGGTGTATCAGATCATGATGCTGGTGGCGCCGCACTTGTTGCCGCCGGTCAAAGTCGCGACCGAGCGGTTGGCGTTACAGTATCTGGAAGAACACGACTAACCCTGTGGGAGCGGGCTTGCTCGCGAAAGTGGTGCATCATTCAACATTGATCTCGACTGACACGCCGCTTTCGCGAGCAAGCCCGCTCCCACAGTAGATCTGTGGTGCTATTTAGAATGTATCCGCAAACAAAAACGCCCGACCTTTACAGGCCGGGCGTTTTTTTGAGTCCTGAAAATCAGGACTGACTGGTTGGCGCCGATGGAGTCGGTGCGACAGTCGGGGTTACAGCAGGGGTCGGCGCAGCAGCGGAGTTCGCCGGACTGACCGGGGTTGCCGGTTTGGCGGCAGCCACTGCTGGTTTCGGAGCGGCCGCTTTCGGGGCTGCCGGTTTTTTCACTGCTGGCTTCTTCACAGCAGCGGGTTTGGCCGCTGCGGTTTTAGCTGCTGGTTTTGCTGCTGGTTTAGCGGCAGGTTTTGCAGCAGGTTTAGCGGCCGCTTTGGCAGCAGGTTTCGCAGCAGCAGTTTTGGCTGCTGGCTTGGCTGCCGGTTTGGCGGCAGGTTTCGCTGCGGCCTTGGCCAATGGTTTGGCAGCGCTTTTAGCTGCCGGTTTGGCCGCTGCGGTTTTCGCCGCAACAGGCGCAACCTTGGCACCGGTGAGTTTTTCGATTTGCTTGGTCAGGGTGTCGACCTTGCTGTGCAGTGCCTTGACCTCATTGCGGCTCGGTACACCCAGGCGCGAAATGGCGCTGTTCAGGCGCTTGTCGAAAGCCCCTTCCAGTTCATCCCACTTGCCCAGTGCGCGATCTTTCACGCCGCTGATGCGCGACTTGGCCGACGAAGCGGAGTCCTTGGCAGCATCGACAGTCTTGCCGACAGCGCTCTTGGTGAGCTTCTCGGCTTTCTCGCCGTCCTTAACCAATGCATCGAAGAGTTTGCTGCCGTCAGTATCAATCTTCGAGTACACGCCTAAACCAGCCAGCCAGATCTTGCGGGAGTAGTCTTCGACCTTCCCGATCCACGAGCTGCTTTCTTTTTCAGTATTCTTTTTGCCAGCCATCCCGTTCTCCTTAAGATTTACGCGCGACACGTTCGAGCAATGCTGTCAGCTCATCGAGCTTAGCAGAGAGTGTCTCCACGTCATGTTTAGACGGAATGCCGATACGATTCAAGGCACTTGCGATACGCGTATCGAAAGCCTTCTCGACTTTGTCGAGTTGAAGTTCGACTTTGCCTTTGAAAGTACTCACTTCATTCTTGGCTTCATCGATCTCGGCATTAGCCGCTTCAAGTTTCTCAGCAACTACTTTTTTACCTTTCTTTTCAACAGCTTGACCAGCCTTGATCAACTCTTGAACGTACTCGCTACCCTCTTGACCGACCTTGGTGTAAGCACCCAGGCCCGCCAGCCAGATCTTGCGGGCATACGATCTGACGTCGTTCAGAGTGTTGGTCTCAACGTCGACTTTTTTCTTCACAATAACTTTGGCCATGGTCCACCTCACGCGCAGAAGGGTTGAGGAACTGCCCGCGAAAGTGTCGGGCTCAGGCACAAAGTAGGGAGAAAAATTAGAAACGGCACCCTAACAACCGCAACAATTGCGTGCCGTGGAATACCTGTAGGAGCGAAGCTTGCTCGCGAAGGGGCCGGTCCATCCGCACCATCTTCGATGGCAGAAACTCTGCCTTCGCGAGCAAGCTTCGCTCCTACGGGTCGTCATCACGCGAGGGCTTTGTCGAGGGCCCTTTCGATTTCCGATTTGATGGTGCCGCTCATGGCAGACATCAACAGCCCCAGTTCGACATCGACCCTGATCGAATCCTCGCCCACATGCACCGCCCCTTTCACACCGGAGCGCTTGAGGTTCAGCGTGTCGCCAGACCACTGTGGCTCCAGGCCATATTGATCGGACAGTTTCTGCGCCAACTTGTCGGCCTTCTCGCGGGCCGCTTCCTTACCCAGGCCATGGGCACGCTCAACACTAATATGGGCCATCGAATGACTCCTGCTTTATGGACACTTCCTGAAGCATCTTGACCGTTACTGCGTCAAAACGTCCCGGTTTCTCTCTATCTTACCTTCAGCCTTGCCAAGACAAAGCAAGCCACCGGGATTAGAATGTCGCGCATTCTCTTTTGGTGACAGCGATATGACTGATCAGCGCAAAGGCAGCGATGCCGAACCCACCACTCACTTCGGCTTCAAAAACGTTCCGGAAAGCCAGAAAGCGGAAAAAGTCGCTGAGGTTTTCCACTCGGTAGCCGCCAAGTACGACCTGATGAACGACCTCCTGTCGGGCGGCATGCACCGTCTGTGGAAGCGTTTCGCGATCGAACTATCGGGCGTGCGTGCCGGTAACCGTGTGCTGGACATCGCCGGCGGCACTGGCGACCTGACCAAAAAGTTTTCGCATCTTGTGGGACCGACTGGTCAGGTAGTGTTGGCCGACATCAACGAATCCATGCTCAAGGTCGGTCGTGACCGCCTGCTGGATCTGGGTGTGTCCGGCAACGTCGAATTCGTCCAGGCCGATGCTGAAAAGCTGCCGTTCCCGGACAACCACTTCGACTGTGTGACCATCGCTTTCGGTCTGCGCAACGTGACGCATAAAGAAGATGCCCTGCGCTCGATGCTGCGCGTGCTCAAGCCCGGCGGTCGTCTGCTGGTGCTGGAGTTCTCCAAACCCACCAACGCACTGATGTCCAAAGCCTACGATGCCTATTCGTTCGCCTTCATGCCGTTGATGGGCAAGCTGATCACCAATGATTCGGAAAGCTATCGCTACCTGGCCGAATCGATCCGCATGCACCCGAACCAGGAAACCCTGAAGTCGATGATGGTCGAGGCCGGTTTCGACCGCGTGACCTACCACAACATGACCGCAGGCATCGTCGCCCTGCACCGCGGCATCAAACCCTGATGTTGCTGGCCGGCCTGCTCGCCAGCGTTGAACTCGGTCTGAACCGGGTGCTGCGTCTCGACAGCACGGCGCTGCCGCGGCTGGCGCATTTGAGTGGCAAGGTCATTGCCGTCGACTGCCGTAGCCCGGCACTGCAATTGTTCATCCTGCCCAGCGACGAAGGTTTGATGCTGGCGTCCCACTGGGAAACCGGTGCCGACTGCACCTTGCGCGCACCGGCCTCAAGCCTGCTGAAACTGGCGACGAGCAAAGACAAGACTTCCGTGCTGCATGGCCCGGAAGTCGAACTCGACGGCGACAGCGGCGTGCTGCTGGAACTGGCTGCGATCCTGCAGGACCTTGAACTGGATTGGGAGTACGAACTCTCGCGCTGGCTGGGACCGGTGGCCACGCAACTGGTCGGCGGTCACCTGCGCAGTCGCGCACGCTGGTATCAGCAAGGGTTCGCCAGCCTCAACCAGAACCTGGGCGAGTACCTGGCCGAAGAATCACGCACCCTCGTCGGTCAGCGCGAAGCCGAAGCCCGTTTCAGTGAACTGGACCAGATCAAGCTCAATCTGGAACGTCTCGAGGCGCGTTTCGAGCGCCTTTCCCGATCCCTCGACCCAAGCGATAACGCATGAAGCTGCTTGCCGTCCGCCGTTTGTTGCGCATCCAGCGCGTCGTGATCCGTTACCGCCTCGATGACCTGCTGTTCGCCCTGCCATTGCCCTGGTTTCTGCTGGCGCTGCGCTATGCATTGCCGTGGCGCTGGTTCCCGCGCAAGCCCCTGGACCTGAGCCGAGGCGCACGATTGCGCCTGGCGTTGCAGGACCTCGGGCCGATTTTCATCAAGTTCGGCCAGATTCTCTCGACGCGCCGCGACTTGCTGCCTGAAGACATCGCCGATGAATTGATGATGTTGCAGGACCGCGTACCGCCGTTCGACTCGCAAGTGTCGGTCCGGCTGATCGAGGAGCAGCTCGGCAAGAAGATCAATGAAGTCTTCTCACGTTTTGACGTCGAACCGTTGGCCTCGGCCTCGGTGGCGCAGGTGCATGCCGCGCAGCTGAAAACCGGTGAAGAAGTAGTGGTCAAGGTGATCCGCCCGGGCCTCAAGCCGGTGATTGCCCAGGACCTGGCATGGCTGTTCATTCTTGCCCGCGCCGCGGAAAAACTCTCGGCCGACGCCCGTCTGCTACACCCGGTGGACGTGGTCAGTGATTACGAAAAAACCATCTACGACGAACTCGACCTGCTGCGCGAAGCCGCCAACGCCAGCCAGTTGAAGCGCAACTTCGACGGTTCGCCGCTGCTGTATGTGCCGCAAGTCTATTGGGACTGGTGCCGACCGAAAGTGCTGGTGATGGAGCGCATCTACGGGATTCAGGTCACCGACCTCGCGACCCTGGCCGACCAGCGCACCGACATGAAAATGCTCGCCGAGCGTGGCGTGGAGATCTTCTTCACCCAGGTGTTCCGCGACAGTTTCTTCCACGCCGACATGCACCCCGGCAACATTTTCGTCAGCACCGTGCAGCCCTGGAGCCCGCAGTACATCGCCATCGACTGCGGCATCGTCGGCAGCCTGACCCCGGAAGACCAGGACTATCTGGCGCGCAACCTGTTCGCGTTCTTCAAGCGTGACTACCGGCGTGTCGCGCAATTACACATCGACTCGGGCTGGGTACCGGCAGAAACCAAACTCAACGAATTCGAAGCGGCGATCCGCACGGTGTGCGAACCGATCTTCGAAAAACCTTTAAAAGATATTTCCTTTGGTCAGGTGCTGATGCGCCTGTTCCAGACCGCTCGACGCTTCAACATGGAAGTGCAACCGCAGTTGGTCTTGCTGCAAAAAACCCTGTTGAACATCGAAGGCCTGGGTCGTCAGTTGTACCCGGACCTCGATCTGTGGAACACCGCCCAGCCGTTCCTCGAACGCTGGATGCGCGAGCGCGTCAGCCCCAAAGCCTTGCTGGGCAACGTGCAGAGCCAGTTCGAGCAACTCCCGCACCTGGCCAACATGGCCCGCGACCTGCTTGAGCGCATGTCCCAACCCCACGCCAACGACCCGCCGCCTCCGTGGCACCGGCGCAAGGACGACGTGTTCCTGCGCCTGCTCGGTACCGCTCATCTGGCGGGTGGCACGATACTCGCCGCCGGTGGCCCGTTGCACGAACTGGGGCATTGGCCCGCCGGAATCATGGTGGCGATCGGCTTGTATCTGGTCGTTCGCCGATAGCCAGTTGGATCATCGGCTGGCACACTGTTTGAACGCTGAATTTGAACATTGGCCTCAACTATTGAAGTAGAGCCCGCTGTCGGAGTCGAAGATGAAAAACTGGCTGGACGAGATCAAGTGGGACGCCGATGGACTGGTGCCGGCGATTGCCCAGGATCACAAGACCGGACGCGTCCTGATGATGGCCTGGATGAACCGTGAAGCACTGCAATTGACCGCCGCCGAGAACCGTGCCATTTACTGGTCACGTTCCCGTGGCAAGCTGTGGCGCAAGGGCGAAGAGTCCGGCCACGTGCAAACCCTGCATGAGATGCGCCTGGACTGTGACGCTGACGTGATCATCCTGATGGTCGAGCAGATCGGCGACATCGCCTGCCATACCGGCCGTCAGAGCTGCTTCTATCGCGTCTTCGAGAACGGCGACTGGAAAACCGTCGACCCGGTTCTCAAAGACCCGCACGCCATCTACTCCGCAGGACATACCCATGAGTGACACTTTGACCCGTCTGGCCCAGGTGCTGGAAGAGCGCAAAGGCGCCGCCGCCGACAGCTCGTATGTCGCCAGCCTGTACCACAAAGGCTTGAACAAGATTCTGGAAAAAGTCGGCGAAGAGTCGGTCGAAACCATTATCGCCGCCAAGGATGCCGCCATCAGCGGTGACTGCAGCGATGTGATCTACGAGACCGCCGACCTGTGGTTCCACAGCATGGTCATGCTCGCCCAGTTGGGGCAACATCCACAGGCTGTGCTCGATGAACTGGACCGTCGCTTCGGTCTGTCCGGACACGTCGAGAAAGCCTCGCGTCCGTCCGCCTGAATAGTTATTAGAGAGGAATGCAACATGGGCATTTTTGACTGGAAACACTGGATCGTCATCCTGGTTGTCGTGGTGCTGGTGTTCGGCACCAAGAAACTGAAAAATCTCGGCACTGACGTCGGCGAGTCGATCAAGGGCTTTCGCAAGGCCATGAACGACGAAGAGAAACCGGCCGACCCGACTGCGACTCCGGCCCAACCGGTTCCGCCGACCCAGCCACAGGCCACAACGTCTGTGAACCCGCCGCACACCATCGACGTGCAGGCGCAAAAAGTCGAAGAGCCGATCCGCAAAGACTCGTGAGCACTGACTAATGTTTGGTATCAGCTTCTCTGAACTGCTGCTCGTCGGCCTCGTCGCCCTGCTGGTGCTGGGCCCCGAGCGCCTGCCGGGTGCTGCGCGCACCGCTGGCCTGTGGGTCGGGCGGCTGAAGCGCAGCTTCAACGCGATCAAACAGGAAGTTGAACGTGAAATCGGTGCCGACGAAATTCGCCGGCAACTGCACAACGAGCACATTCTGTCCCTGGAGCAGGAGGCGCGGAAGATTTTCACGCCGACCCAGCAGGAGCCAACGCCGGTGGAACCTGTGGCGACGCCGACGATTCATGCGCCAACAGCTGAAGTCACACCGGCGGTTGCAGCTGCTGAACCTGCGCCTGCCAGCCCAGTAGAACCTGTTGCTCCTGCCGCTGCGCCGACAACCCCGGCGCCTCACGACACCACTTTGCCGCCGCGAGCCCCATGAGCGATCTCCCCGAAAACGACCAGCACATGCCACTGGTCTCGCACCTCACCGAGTTGCGCACCCGTCTGCTGCGCTGTGTAGCGGCGATTTTCATCATCTTCGCCGGGTTGTTCGCCTTCACCCAGCAGATCTACACCTTCGTCTCCACGCCGTTGCGCCAGTACCTGCCGGCCGGCGCGACGATGATCGCCACCGACGTGTCGTCGCCGTTCCTGACGCCGCTGAAGCTGACCATGATGGTCTCGCTGTTCCTGGCAATCCCGGTGATCCTGCATCAGATCTGGGGGTTCATCGCGCCAGGCCTGTACAAGCATGAGAAGCGCATCGCCGTGCCGTTGCTGGTCTCCAGCATCCTGCTGTTCTACACCGGCATGGCCTTCGCCTATTTCCTCGTGTTCCCGCTGATCTTCAAGTTCTTCGCCGCTGCCACCCCGGCCGGCGTGGAAATGATGACCGACATCACCAGCTACCTCGATTTCGTCATGACACTGTTCTTCGCCTTCGGCGTGGCGTTCGAGATCCCGGTGGCCGTGGTGCTGCTGGTGTGGATCGGCGTGGTCAACGTCGCCTACCTGAAGAAAATCCGCCCGTACGTGGTCATCGGCTGCTTCGTGGTCGGCATGATCCTGACGCCGCCGGACATCTTCTCGCAGACGCTGTTGGCCGTACCAATGTGGTTGCTGTTCGAGATCGGCGTCCTGTTCGGCGGCCTGATCAGCAAGCGCGGCGAGCACCCGGACGAAAAGCCGGCTGACGATCACAACGACCAGCCGCCAGCGACCCAAGCGTGAACCTGCTGCTCCTTGAGGAGGCCGATTTCATTGCGGCCGACCGGGCGATCCTGCGCGATCGCCGCTTGACCCATATGCAGGAAGTCCACCGCTGTGAAGTGGGTGACAGCATGCGCGTCGGGCGTATTGGTGGGCTGATGGGCGCCGCCGAAGTGCTGCGCCTGGACGCCGACGAAGCCGAGTTGCGCGTCACCCTCGACCAGCCGCCGCCAGCCAAGCTGCCACTGACCCTGGTGTTGGCCCTGCCACGCCCGAAAATGCTCCGCAGGGTGTTCCAGACCGTGGCCGCCATGGGTGTGCCGCGAATCGTTCTGGTAAACAGCTATCGCGTCGAGAAGAGCTTCTGGCAAACCCCGTTCCTCGAACCTGAGGCTATTCGCGAGCAATTGATCCTGGGGCTTGAACAAGCCCGGGACAGCGTGCTGCCGGAAGTCGTCATCGAAAAGCGCTTCAAACCTTTTGTCGAAGATCGCCTGCCAGCAATCACTGAAGGCACTCTCGGCCTGGTCGGTCATCCCGGCAATTACCCGCCCTGCCCCCGTGGCCTGGACGAACCCGTGACCCTGGCCATCGGCCCCGAAGGCGGCTGGATTCCTTACGAAATCGACCTGCTGGCCAAGGCCGGCCTGCAACCGGTGCAGCTCGGCGAGCGCATCCTGCGGGTCGAAACCGCCGTCACTGCACTGCTCTCGCGTTTGTTCTGACCCAGACACTTACCCTCGCCACAGGTGTTTGCTCACCTACAGGTTCCAGCCTGCCTGCCGATACAGTCCCTATAAAACCAATCAATGGTCCGAGGGAGTCGCAGCATGTACCGATGGCTAGCCGAGAAACTGGGGAACGTAAGCGTCAATCACAAGTTGAGTGTCGGCTTTGGCCTCGTGCTGCTCATGACCCTCCTGATCACTTTCACTGGCTGGAATAGCCTGGGCAGTGTGATCAGTCGCGCAGACAAGCAGAACTACATCTCAGGTCTCAACGAGTTGGGCAAGGATTTGCGAACCGCCCGTCTCGACTACGAAATGCGCCGTGGCGAACAAGGCCCGGCAGCCGTCAGCGAACTCTTGGGCAAGCTTGACGATGGTGTGCAAGTCGCCCTCAAAATGTTTGTGCGCATCTCGGACCAGGAAGTGCTCAATCAGCAACTGGCCACCATCGGTGACTACAAACGTGCCTTTGCCGAAATGACTCAAGCGACGCAGAACCGCGAATCGGCGCGATCCAAGCTCGGCGCCACCGCCGACAACGCTGTGGCCAAGGTGACAGAAGTCGAAAAGTCCTTGCTGCAAAGCGACAGCGTCACTCAATTCAACAGCGTGGTCGAGCTGAGCAAACTGCTCCAGCAAGCGCGCTTCCAGGTTCGCGGTTATACCTACAGCGGCAAGCCCGAAGCCGAGCAACCCGCGTTGGATGCCATCGACAACGCCCTGAAAAACCTTGAAAGCCTGCCGGGCAAACTGCCAGAACAACACACCGCCAACCTGCAACAAGCCACCGAATCGCTCAAGGGCTACCGTGTCGCAGTCAGCCAGTTCCGCGATTCGCAAGTGGCCAGCGCCGTCGCCCTCAAGAAGATGGTGGATCAAGAGACCCGCTTGAATGACCTGAGCGCACAACTGACCCGCTCGCAAACCGACAAGCGTAACCAGGAGACGGCCCAAGCGAAAAGCACGCTGATCATCGTGACCGTCCTGGCATTGGCGTTTGGCCTGCTCGCAGCCTGGATCATTACGCGGCAGATCGTCGTTCCACTGCAACAGACGTTGGTGGCAGTCGAACGTGTTGCCTCGGGCGATCTGAGCCATAACCTTGAGGTCGCTCGCCGCGACGAGCTGGGTCAATTACAAAGCACCCTTCAGCGGATGGTCGTCAGTCTGCGGGAACTGATCGGCGGCATCAGCGACGGTGTGACCCAAATCGCCAGCGCCGCTGAAGAACTGTCTGCCGTTACCGAGCAGACCAGTGCCGGGGTCAACAGCCAGAAGGTTGAAACCGATCAAGCGGCCACCGCCATGCACGAAATGACCGCCACCGTGCAGGAAGTCGCGCGTAACGCCGAGGAAGCATCAGAAGCAGCCGTCGCCGCCGACCAGCAGGCCCGCGAGGGTGACAGGGTGGTCGGCGAAGCCATCGCTCAGATCGAGCGCCTGGCCCTCGAAGTCGGCAACTCCACTGCCGCCATGGGCGATCTGAAGCGCGAAAGCGACAAGATCGGCAGCGTGCTCGACGTGATCAAATCCGTGGCCCAGCAAACCAACCTGCTGGCGCTCAACGCCGCCATCGAAGCCGCTCGCGCCGGTGAAGCCGGGCGTGGCTTTGCGGTGGTCGCCGACGAAGTCCGCAGCCTGGCCCAGCGTACCCAGAAGTCCACCGAAGAAATCGAAGAGCTGATCGTCGGCCTGCAAACCGGCACTCAGCAAGTCGCTACCATCATGGACAACAGCCGCTGCCTGACCGACAGCAGCGTCGAACTGACCCGCCGTGCCGGTGGCTCACTGGAAAGCATCACCCGCACCGTGTCGGCGATCCAGTCGATGAACCAGCAGATCGCCGCAGCCGCCGAGCAGCAAAGCGCGGTGGCCGAAGAGATCAACCGCAGCGTGCTGAATGTGCGTGACGTATCAGAGCAGACCTCGGCCGCCAGTGAAGAGACCGCGGCCTCCAGCGTTGAGCTGGCACGGCTGGGGACGCATTTGCAGATGCTGGTGGGCAGATTCAAGGTTTGAGCGTTCGCTTAAGACCGAGGTGAAGCCATTCGCGGGCAAGCCTCGCTCCTACGGGGGAATTCCTGTAGGAGCGAGGCTTGCCCGCGAATGCGATGGATCAGGCGACGAAGTTAGAGAACCTGCCGCAAAAACGCCTGCGCACGCGGATCCTTCGGTGCATCGAAGAACTCGGTCGGGGAGGCATCTTCCAGCAATTTGCCGTGATCGAAGAACAGCACCCGATCCGCCACTTCCCGGGCGAAGCCCATTTCGTGGGTGACGCACACCATGGTCATGCCTTCCACGGCCAGGGTCTTCATCACATCCAGCACTTCACCGACCATTTCCGGGTCGAGCGCCGACGTCGGCTCATCGAACAGCATGACCTTCGGCTCCATCGCCAACGCCCGGGCGATGGCCACGCGCTGCTGCTGACCACCGGACAGGCGCGATGGAAACTCGTGGGCCTTCTGCGCGATACCGACCTTCTCCAGCAACACCATGGCCTTGGCCTCGCGCTCCTTCTTGCCGCGCTTGCGCACGACTTTCTGGGCCAGGCAGAGGTTCTCCAGCACGGTCATGTGCGGGAACAGGTTGAAATGCTGAAACACCATGCCGACTTCGCGGCGGTAGGCGTTGACGTCGGTTTTCGGGTCGGCCAGTTGCAGACCGTCGATGCTCACCGAGCCGGAGTCGAACGCTTCCAGGCCATTCAGGCAGCGCAGAAAGGTCGACTTGCCGGAACCGGACGGGCCGATCACCACCAATACTTCGCCCTTCGCCACTTGGGTGGTGACGTTGTCCACCGCGCGAACCACCTGGCCGCGAGTGTCGAAGACTTTAATCAGATCGCGGACTTCAATCACTTTGCGCGAGCCTCCGCTCAAGCCGACTGGCGATTTTCGACAGCGGCAGGTTGATCAACAGGTACAGCCCAGCCACGCAGAACAGGATTTCGAACGGCGAGAACGAGGTGGTGATGACTTCGCGACCGCTTTTCAACAGTTCGGTAATCGCGATCACCGACACCAGCGATGTGTCCTTGACCAGACTGATGAACTGCCCGGCCAGCGGTGGCAGCACGCGCTTGAACGCTTGTGGCAGCACCACGTGGCGCATCGACTGGCCACCGCTCAAACCGAGGGAGCGCGCCGCTTCGTTCTGGCCGCGTGCAATCGACTGCACGCCAGAGCGGATGATCTCCGCCACGTAGGCACCGGTGAACAGCGACAGCGCGGCGATCCCGGCGAACTCGCGGGAAAGGTTCATCACGGTGCCGATGAAGAAATAGAAAATGAAAATCTGCACCAGCAGCGGCGTACCGCGCACCAGCTCGACATAGATCGTCGAGAGGTCGCGCAGGGTCGGGTTGTTCGACAGGCGGCACAGCCCGGTGGCCAGGCCGATCAGCAGGCCAAGCACGCCAGACACCAGGGACAACCACAACGTGGTCCAGAGACCCCATAGCAGTGGGCCGGCGGCCCAATGCCGGGTCACACCGATCACGTCGCCTTCGGCCACATCATCGCCTTGCGCGACTTGCAGGCTGTTGTCGTCAACCGTCAGGTGCTGCTCATCCCCTGCATCATTGCGCAGGGTGACTTCAGCCTTGCTGCCCTTGCGCACCAGCTCACTGACGGTGGAGATGTCGGCCGCGCGCTGGGACTCTTCGGCGTGGTAGGCGAAGTACTGCGGCACACGGTTCCAGCGCCATTCGTAGGACATCAGCGAGGTGGCGTAGTACAACGCGCCAGCCAGGCCGATCAGCACCAGCACGGTTAATACGTGCCAGGGCCATTGGGTTTTTTTCTGTTTCATTGGGGTTTGCAGGTTCCGAATGCTAAGTCGCTGGGGAGGACGCCTTCGCGGGCAAGCCTCGCTCCTACAAGGGATCGCGTTTGCGCAAGATTGGGATTACTCCAATCCCGCCTGTAGGAGCGAGGCTTGCCCGCGAAGGGGGCGACTCGATCTATCTGACCGAGTGTTACTCCATATCCTTGAGCCAAGCGGTGTCTTTAAACCACTTGTCATGGATGCGATCGTAGGTGCCGTCTTCGTGGATCTGGTGCAGGAAGTTGTTGATGAAGTTGAGGCTGTCGTAGTCGCCCTTCTTCAGGCCGAAAGCCAGGGGTTCATAGGTGAAAGGCTTGTCGAGGAACAGCAGTTTGCCGTTGCCGACCTTGTTCACCGCCACGACGTTGTAAGGCGCGTCGTAGACGAAGGCGTCGGCCTTGCCGTTGACCACGTCGAGCACTGCTTCCTGCTCGTTGTCGTAGCCGTGGTACTTGGCTTTGGAAATGAGTTTTTTGGCAACCATCTCGCCGGTAGTGCCGAGCTTGGAGGTGATGCGGTAGTCGGCGGTATTCAGGTCTTTATAGGACTTGATGGTGCCTTCCAGCTCCTTGCGGATCAGCAGCGTCTGGCCAACCACGATGAAGGGCTCGCTGAAGTTCAGGCGCAGGTTGCGCTCCTGGGTCAGGGTCATGCCGCTGCCGATCATGTCGAACTTGTCGGTCAGCAGGGCCGGGATGATGCCGTCGTAGCCGGTGGATACCATTTCCAGCTTGACGCCCATGGCCTTGGCCATGGCTTTGAGAATGTCGACTTCGAAGCCAATGATCTCGCCGCGCTTGTTGGTCATTTCGAACGGCATGTAGGTCGGGTCCATGCCGACTTTCAGCGTGCCGCGCTTGACCGCGTCATCGATGGCACCGGCCTGCGCCGCGCTGACTGCAACCAATGCCGTGACGCCGACCAGCAGCATCGACAGATACTTCTTCATCATCAAGTCCCCAAACCATCGCGTTGTGAGGCACGCAAACCGCTGATTTCCTTTGGGAAACCGGCAGATACGAACAGAAAGTTGTCCGGGCGCACCAATTCGGGGACGGATGCTAACGCACTCGGCCGTTTGCACAAGGGGTTGGGCAGGATTTGTTTGATCCCCCCCACGCTCGGCGCAGGGAAGTTCCGCGCCCCAAGAGCGTCCAACCAGACCTTCCCATGCAGAACACGGGAACGATCATCGGCACAAAAAAAACCCCGCTTTCGCGGGGCTTTTTCGTTATGCCAACTGAGGCTGCACGCTCAATGGCTTGAGCGGCAACAACGGCGCATGCGGATCGGCAACCACCGAAGTGCGCCAGGCTTGCAGCCACTCGGCATGGCCTTCGTTCCAGACCTGCTCATGCAAGCGACTCAGCGCCACCGGATCACTCAACAGGGCCACACGCTCGTTGTTGGTCAGCCCCTCAGGCCCGACCTTCATTGCATGGCGAACCCGCTCGATGCGCAGCCATTCGATCGGCTCGGCCTGACGGTGACGAGATGTCGCCAGCGCGCACGCCAACGCGTTCTGCTGTGGATCGACCACCGACCGGACGAAGCCGTCGTGCAGTGCATGCCAACGGTTTTCGTGGGTGTACTGATCGGTCGCCAGCAATGCCTGCGGCGGATTGTATTCCTCAGGAATCAGGAACAGGCTCTCGTCACGGGACTTGAGGCCCAGACCGACACGACTGGAGATCACCGACACCGGAATCGACAGCATCAGCGAACCGACGATCGGCACCAGCCACCAGAGGAAGCTCGGGTTCAGCCAGATCACCAGCAGCGCCCAGAAGAAGCCCAGCACGGTTTGCGGACCGTGGCGCTTGACCGCTTCGCTCCACGGCGTGGAGTCGTCGTCACGTTGCGGCGAGTTCCAGGTTGCGGCCCAGCCGAGGAACGCGGCGAGCACGAAACGGGTGTGGAAAATCATCCGCACCGGCGCCAGCAGCATGGAGAACAACATCTCCAGCAACATCGACAGCGTCACCTTGAACTTGCCACCGAACTCTTTCGCGCCCTTGGCCCAGATCAGGATGATGCTCAGCAGCTTCGGCAGGAACAGCAGCACGATGGTCGTCGAGAACAGCGCAATCGCCTTGTCCGGGTGCCATTGTGGCCACAGCGGATAGAGCTGGCGCGGCTCCAGGAAGTACTGCGGCTCCATCAGCGTGTTGGTCGCCAGCAGAGCTGTCGACAGCACGAGGAAGAAGAACCACAACGGCGCCGACAGGTAAGACATCACGCCTGTCAGGAACACCGCGCGGTGTACCGGGTGCATGCCTTTGACCAGGAACAGCCGGAAGTTCATCAGGTTGCCGTGGCACCAGCGACGGTCACGCTTGAGCTCGTCCAGCAGGTTCGGCGGCAGTTCTTCGTAGCTGCCCGGCAAGTCATAGGCAATCCACACGCCCCAGCCGGCACGGCGCATCAGCGCAGCTTCAACGAAG
The DNA here is from genome assembly GCF_058148225.1 of Pseudomonas sp. DF5. NCBI lineage: Bacteria > Pseudomonadati > Pseudomonadota > Gammaproteobacteria > Pseudomonadales > Pseudomonadaceae > Pseudomonas > Pseudomonas sp. DF5. Next base: position 97,735 of record NZ_JBYVYM010000021.1, on the reverse strand, counting down.
TCGTGGGACAGAATCGCACCGGCGAACGCGCCTTTACCGGGCAACGGCGCCAGGGCGCAGTGCTCGATGAACGGCTTCATGCGGATGATCGCGTTGTGGCCCCAGTAGTGGGATTCGCCCAACTGCCAGAAGTGCAGGCCAGCGGTGAACAACGGACCGTACACACGGGTGGCGAACTGCTGCATGCGCGCATAAAGGGTGTCCATGCCCGACGCACGCGGCGCGGTCTGGATGATCCCGGCGTCCGGCGTGGCTTCCATCAGGCGCACCAGGCTGCTCAGGCATTCGCCACTCATTACGCTGTCGGCGTCGAGCACGACCATGTACTTGTAGTCACCGCCCCAACGACGGCAGAAGTCGTCGAGGTTGCCGCTTTTACGTTTTACACGACGACGACGGCGGCGGTAGAAGATCTTGCCGAAGCCCTTGGCTTCACGGCAGACGTCCAGCCAGGCCTGCTGTTCGGCGACGCAGATATCGGCGTCGTTACTGTCGCTGAGCACGAAAAAGTCGAAGCGATCGAGGTTGCCCGAGGCTGCAACCGACTCGAAGGTCGCCCGCAAACCGGCGAACACCCGCGGCACGTCTTCGTTGCAGATCGGCATCACCAGAGCGGTGCGTGCGTCCTTGGCGATCGGCTCGTTGCCGGCGCTGGCGCCGGAAATGCGGTACTTGTCGCGACCGGTGATCAACTCGAGGAAGCCCATCAGCGCGGTCCAGAAACCGGCCGACACCCAACAGAACAGAATCCCGAACAGAATCAGGATGCTGGTTTGCAACACGTAAGGCAGCACCTGGGCCGCAGTTTGCAGCAGCGGTTGGTGCAGGACTTCTTCCAGATCGACGAACGACCAGCCCTGGTACGGCATGATGCCTTTCATGTACCAGCCGGCGACGATCGTCTGACCAAGCATCAGCACCAACAGAATGTAACGACGGATCGAACCGACGGTGCGCCAGCGAGCTGCTGGCAACACGTTCTCGTCTTTCGGCGGCTTCGGCGGGTTGGTGCGACCGGTCAGCCGACGCCAGCCACGCACCAGGATATTGGTGCGCCATGGCTCCGGAACGACTTTGGTCCGACGGATCGGCGGGGCTGCCTTGAGGCAAACCCGACCACTGGCGTCGAGTCCCAACATTTGCGCATCCGCCAGTTCTTCGGCGGTGTTCAGGGTCAGGCGCCGCCCGACCGACGCCTGGGCGGCATCGGTCGGCGCGTCGAACGCCTGGGACGACAGACGTTCGTGCAATTCACTGAAAGACTTGCAGCCCGCGAGTTCCGCGCGCTGCTCGTCGGTCATCGGCAAATGCGCCAGGTACTCGGCAAGCGTTTGTGGCTGTACGTGTGAATTACTCATCGGCGGGCAACTGATAGCTCCAGGTCTCGGTCAGGACTTGTTCAGTCGGTGCCGATTCCGGTGTGGCAGGGGCCGCTTCGGCAGCGACAGGCTGCTTGGCGTCTTTGTTGTCCTTGTCCTTGGTGTCCTTGACTTGCTGGGCCTGCGCTTCAGCTTGCTTGGCTTCCTTGTCCTTCTTCTCCTGCTGCTTGGCGGCGATCTTGTCAGCCTTGGCAACGGAAGAGCTGGACGCTGGCGCCGTGGTCTTGATCGTCTCGGCAGGCGTGATGGTCTTGACCAGTGCTGCACGCATTTCGGTGGACTTGCCCGGATCCTTGATCTTCATCCGCAGGGTCAGGCGCCAGCCCTTGGTTTCAGGGTTGTAACGGACGCTGTTCTCGACCAGTTCCGCGTTGTCGCCAACGCTCACCTGACTGCGCACTTCGGCATCTTCCGGCAAGTCTTGCAGGGACGGACCCTGGAAATCCACCAGGTAGGCCACGCTGCCGTCCGGCTGACGAATCAGGTTCGACTGCTTCACGTCACCCGTGGAACGCAGGGTCTGTTGAACCCAGGCGCTGTCCGCCGAATGCAGGGCGGCTTCGTCGATGGTCCAGTGCATGCGATAGGCGACGTCCAGGGACTGGCCAGGCTCTGGCAGTTTTTCCGGGCTCCAGAAAGCAACGATATTGTCGTTGGTTTCGTCAGCGGTAGGAATCTCCACCAGATCGACGGAGCCCTTGCCCCAATCGCCTTTCGGCTCGATCCAGGCACTTGGGCGCTTGTCGTAGCGGTCATCGAGGTCTTCATAGTGGCTGAAGTCACGACCACGCTGCAGCAAGCCGAAACCGCGCGGGTTCTCGATCGAGAAGTTGCTCACGGCCAGGTGTTTCGGGTTGTTCAATGGGCGCCAGATCCATTCGCCGTTGCCGGCATGGATCGACAGACCGCTGGAGTCGTGCAGTTCGCGACGGTAGTTCAGCACTTTCGACGGCTGGTTGGCGCCGAACAGGAACATGCTGGTCAGCGGCGCAACGCCAAGTTTGGTGACCTTGTCACGCAGGAACATCTTAGCCTTGACGTCGACGACCGTGTCGCTGCCCGGACGCAGGGTCAGGCGATAGGCACCGGTGGCGCGCGGCGAATCCAGCAGGGCGAAGATCACCAGGTGCTTGTCGCCCGGCTTCGGCTGCTGAATCCAGAACTCGGTGAAACGCGGGAACTCTTCACCGGACGGCAGGGCAGTATCGATGGCCATGCCGCGAGCGGACAAGCCATAGGTATGGCCCTTGCCGACGACGCGGAAATAACTCGCGCCGAGCATGGTCATGATTTCGTCTTGCTTGTCGGCCTTGTTGATCGGGTAGAGCACACGGAAACCGGCATAACCCAGCTTCTCAGTGGCTTTAGGATCGAACTTCATATCGCCGAAATCGAAACGACTTGGGTCGTATTTGATCTCTTCGACGGCGTTGGCCGTGATTTCGTTGATTTTCACCGGCGTATCGAAGTGCATGCCCTGGTGATAGAACGACAGCTTGAATGGGGTTTTCTGGTTAGCCCACTCGGCTTTTTCGGTGAGGAAGCGAATTTTTTGATAATCCGCGAATTTCATCTCACGAAATTCGTTCGGCAGGTTACTGCGCGGGGCTTCGTATTTTTGCCCGGCCAGCTCTTTTGCCTTGACCGATACGTCATCCAGATTGAATGCCCAAAGCTGGCCGGCGCTGAACAGGCAGAGCAGTGCAGAGCCCGCTACCAGAGCATTTCGAAACCGTTTGGCAGACAATTTTGGTGCATTACAGGGACTAACAATCACGAGCAACCCTCGCCGAAAACAGATCAAAAAACCAACGGCCAGTTAAAGTGCCAGCACGGTGTACGGTGGAAAAAAACCGACCCTGCGGACCACTCTTGCCAAGTTGGCGAGCATTGTTCCGACTCCCATGGGGCAAAATGATTCCCCAACAGGCCGCGGACAAGTCTCTACCTAAGTCAAAATGGACCAACGAACGCTGATCCCCGTAGCGCGCGATTATCTAGTAGGCCGCGTTACAACGCATCAGGGGGAAGCAAGTATTTATCGGGAAAAGCCTCTGTTTTCAGCCGAAATGCCCTTAAAAACATGTTTCAAGCGCTTTCACGTCTGTAACAGGAAGGTTACCGGGCCATCATTGACCAGGTGCACCTGCATATCCGCGCCGAATCTACCTGATGCCACAGTGCCATGCACCTGTTTCGCTTTGCCCAATAGATAGTCGAACAGCGCCTCGCCCAAGGCCGGAGGGGCTGCAGTCGAAAAACTCGGACGCAACCCGTTTTTGGTATCGGCGGCCAGGGTGAACTGCGAGACCAGCAACAACCCGCCGTCCACGTCAGCCAAGGACAGATTCATCTTGCCCTCGGCATCACTGAATACTCGATAGTTAAGCAGTTTATGCAGAAGTTTGTCGGCGCTGGCCTGCGTGTCGTCGGGTTCGACCGCCACCAGCACCAGCAACCCCTGATCTATCGCACCAACCACCTCTCCCGCGACCTCGACTCGCGCGCCGCGCACGCGTTGCAGCAGGGCCTTCATGCTTCGTCAGGCGACAGGTCGAGCAAGCGACGGGCCATCTGATCGGCGGCGCGTACCAATGCATCGGTGATCCCCGGTTCGGACGCCGCATGGCCGGCGTCGCGGATCACCTGCAATTCGCTGTTCGGCCAGGCTTGATGCAGTTCCCAGGCGTTGTCCAGCGGGCAGATCACGTCATAGCGACCATGGACGATGACGCCGGGCAAATGGGCGATCTTGCCCATGTCGCGGATCAGCTGATTCGGCTCAAGGAAAGCGTTGTTGGTGAAGTAGTGGCATTCGATGCGGGCGATGGACAACGCACGCTGGGGTTCGGAGAAACGATCGACCACCAGCGGGTTCGGACGCAAGGTCGCAGTGCGGCCTTCCCAGATGGACCAGGCCTTGGCCGCGTGCATCTGGGCGATCTGGTCGTTGCCGACCAGGCGTTTGTGGAATGCCGTGAGCAAGTCGTCGCGCTCGTCCAGCGGGATCGGCGCAATGTAGTCCTGCCAGTAATCGGGGAACAGGCGACTGGCGCCACACTGGTAGAACCACTCGATTTCCTGGGGACGGCAGAGAAAAATCCCGCGCAGAATCAGACCGTGCACGCGCTCCGGGTGGGTTTGCGCGTAAGCCAGGGCCAGGGTCGAACCCCAGGAACCGCCGAACAGCACCCATTTGTCGATGCCCAAGTGCTTGCGAATCCGCTCGAGATCGGCGACCAGATCCCAGGTGGTGTTGTTCTCAAGGCTGGCGTGGGGCGTGGAGCGACCGCAACCGCGCTGGTCGAAGGTGACGATGCGATACAGGTTCGGATCGAAATACCGGCGGCTCTGCGCATCACACCCGGCGCCAGGGCCGCCGTGAATGAACACTACCGGCAAACCTTCCGGTGAACCGCTTTCGTCGACATACAGCGTATGGGTTTTATCGACGGCCAGATCGTGCCGGGCGTGGGGTTTGATCTGCGGGTACAAAGTCTGCATTGCGCGCTCCGTAAGGGGTCGAGGTCATCCCTGTAGGGACTTCTATTATTCTGCCGTCCGGCATCATAAACCCGAATTACTTCAATGAGCATGCCCCTCGCAGCGTCAGCGTTTGTCAGCCCGTCTTATCAGCCCGTCTTGTCAGCCAAATAGCCGAGCAGGGTTTCATAGAGTCGGTCGACCTCGGCAACCTGCCCCCGCGCCCGCAAACAACCGTGAACCAGCCCCTGACCGTAATAAAGCATTGCGCTCACGCCGGCGGCGTTGAGTCGCCCGGCGTAAAGCACGCCGTCGTCACGCAATGGATCGAACTGCGCCACGGCGATCAACGCCGGCGGCAGGCCGCTGAAATCGTTGGCGAGCAATGGCATCGCATAGGCTCCCGGTTGCCGGGTACCGCGCAAATACATCGCGTGATAACAATCCAGATCGCTGCTGCTGAGCAGTGGCGCGTCGGCGCACTCACTGCGCGACGGCAATGGGTGATCACCGCCCAGCCCCGGATAAATCAGAACCTGTGCGCAAGGCCCCGGTTCGCCGGCATCGCGCAAGGCTAGACACAACGCGGCGGCAAGGTTGCCGCCAGCGCTGTCGCCGGCCACCAGCGTCCGCGCCAGGTCGAGCTGGAACGGTCCCGCTTGCAGGGCTCGCCAGACACCCAGACAGTCATCGAACGCCGCCGGAAACGGATGTTCCGGCGCCAGCCGATAATCGACGGCGATCACCAACACACCGAGTACCGATGCCAGTTCGGCGCAGATGAAGTCGTGGGAATCCAGATCCCCCACCACCCAACCGCCGCCATGCAGATACACAATGCAGGGCCAACCGTTGGTCGGCGGCGGAACCGACAGTTGCCAGGCGCGCACCGCCACTCCCGCCAACTCGACATCGACTACCTCAAGCCCCGCCGGATGCGGCGGGGTAAATGCCCGGCACATCTCGTTATAGGCCTGACGCATGCCGGCGAGGCTGTTGTCGGTGCTGTTGAAGCTGGCGGTTTTCTCGACGAAAGCCGCCATCTGCGCAGAGAGAGGATAAGAAGCCATGAGCCTACAGCCAGCCAAATAGAGGAAGTCGAAAAAATGAACGACGCTAATCCTGTGGGAGCGTGGCTTGCCCGCGAAGAATGCGCCGCGGTTTTTCAGGTATTACGCGTCATCGTTCTTCGCGGGCAAGCCACGCTCCTACAGGTTCTGCGTCTTCCTCGCCAGAGTGCTCTCGCTCGACCAGTCAGTTTTTCAAACTGGCTTGAACGGTTGCCACCCCTTCCTTGCCATCGAAACTGCTGACACCCGCCAGCCAGCGCTGAAGGTCTTCGGGATGATCACGCAGCCACTGTTTGGCGACATCCTGCGGCGTCTTGCGCTCCATGATCGGCACCATCAACTGGCTTTCCTGGGCAGCGGTGAAGGTCAGGTTTTCCAATAGACGGTTCACGTTCGGGCAACGCTCGGCATAGTCCGGCGCGGTCACGGTGGAAACGGTCGCCGCGCCTTCGTTCGGGCCGTAGACGTCTTCGCTGCCGGTCAGGTAGGCGATGTTCATGTTGATGTTCATCGGATGCGGGGTCCAGCCGACGAACACCACGAACTCCTTGCGATTGACCGCCCGCTGCACGGCGGCGAGCATCCCGGCCTCACCGGACTCGATCAGTTTGAAGTCCTTCAAGCCGAAGCGGTTGGTCTCGATCATGGTTTTGATCGTGGTATTGGCACCGCTGCCCGGCTCGATGCCGTAGATCTTGCCGCCGAGCTGATCCTTGAATCTGGCGATATCGGCGAAAGTTTTCAGGCCGGCGGCAGCAACGTAGTCAGGTACGGCGAGCGTTGCCTGGGCGTCGGCCAGGCTCGGTTTGTCCATGACCTTCACCTGATTGGCAGCGACGAACGGGGCGATGTTCTTGTCCATCGCCGGTTTCCAGTAACCGAGGAAGATATCGAGGCGTTTGTCGCGAATGCCGGCGAAGATGATTTGCTGCACGGCGCTGGTTTGCTTGCTTTCGTAGCCAAGGCCGTTGAGCAATACGTCAGCCATGCCACTGGTGGCGATGACGTCGGTCCAGTTGACCACGCCCATGCGCACGGTCTTGCAGGAAGCGGGGTCGTTGGCGAAAACGCTGGTGCTCAGAAGAGCAGTGCCGGTGAGGATTAACAGACAGCGGTTGAACAGTCGTTTCATCGGGAAGGCTCGCTCGGCAGCAGATTATTGTGGGCCCGGTGTCTTTGTGCACCGTGCCCACAACGTTACGCAGCACCGAGTCGGCAAAAGTGACCTGTGGCGACCGTGTTTTGCACGGTGGCGACAGTTCCAATCAGGTATCGAGGCGAAGCGCAATCCATGTGGGAGCGGGCTTGCTCGCGAAGGCCGCGTACCAGGTAACATTGATATCGACTGACACTCCCTCTTCGCGTGCAAGCCCGCTCCCACAGATAAGCATTTAAGCTTGAACTGCGTGAACATTAATAGCCGACAACCCGAAGCATTAAAATCGCACTAGAAAAAAAAGCATCAACTGCAAATAATTATAAGAAACCATTTACACCTATCAGATATGACAGTAGACCATCATCGACAAACAGATATAAATAGAGCTTCAAATCGATACTCTTATAAGGATATAGCGATGAGCTTCAATACCAAATCATTCAAGCACTGCCTCGGGTCGCAGGCATTGCTCTCGGTCTGCGCACTGTCCCCCCATGCCTTTGCTGGAGATCACACATACTCTTGTAAATTTACAATGAGTACAGATCTCGCTAACCCGCAGTATATAAAAATGCCTATCCAAGCTTCCTCAGAAAAGGATGCAGAAAGTAAACTCAAAACCCAATATAAAAAAACAAAAGCTCCAGTCACGAAGGTGGTTTTTTGCGCATTGATTGGCCAATAAGTCGAGACTTTACTGGAGACTCATACGGGAGCATCAGCCAGTGCTTTATCAACCGCCATGTTAAATGGGCCGCCTATTTTAGGCCGCCCATTCAACATTTGAGTCAGCTACATCGCGGCACAACCGCGCGCAGAAAAAACAAGTGCCTGCCAGTTCTCTTTTTACTTCAAATACTGCCGCTGTCCCCACGCCAACAGCCCTTGCAGCAACTCCCGGAGCACCACCTGCGTCGGTGCCGCCAGATCCGGGCGATAACGGAACGGCTGGAACTCTTCCATATACGTGCACTGGCCCAACTCCAGTTGCACGGCATGAATGTTCTCGGCCGGGTTGCCGTAGTGCCGGGTGATGTGACCGCCCTTGAAGCGACCGTTCAGCACATGGCTGTAATCGGTGTGCTTCGCGCAGATCGCTTCCAGCTGTGTGGCCAACTGCGGATCGCAACTGGCGCCGTTGAAGGTGCCGAGGTTGAAGTCCGGTAGTTTGCCGTCGAACAGGTGCGGGATCACCGAGCGGATCGAGTGCGCGTCGAACAGCAGCGCGTAGCCGAACTCGGCTTTCAGCCGTGCCAGCTCTTGCTGCAAGGTGCGGTGGTACGGCGTCCAGATCTGCTCCAGATACGTAGCCCGCTCTGCAGCCGACGGCTCCAGCCCTTCGCGGAACAACGACACGCCGTCAAACAGCGTCGCCGGATACAGACCGGTGGTGGCGCCGACATATAAAGGCTTGTCGTCGGACGGCCGGTTCAGGTCGATGACAAACCGCGAGTACTCGGCCGCCAGGGTGCTGGCGCCCAGTTCGGCAGCGAACTCATAAAGCCGTGGAATGTGCCAGTCAGTGTCCGGCAGGCTTTTCGCGTCGGGGATCAACCCCGCTTCCACCGTCGGGGTCAGGCGCAGGCCGGCGTGGGGCATGCTGATCAGCAGTGGCACGCGGCCTTGTTTGAAGTTCAGAACCTTATCCACAACCGCTCTCCTACAGATTTGATTCAACGCCGTGACGCACGACGCGTTTTTCCAGGTCGCCGCCCAGCCAGTACGACAGGTCGGCCGGACGATCGATTTGCCAGGCGACGAAGTCTGCGACCTTGCCGGCTTCCAGCGAACCGTGGGTTTGGCCCATGCCCAACGCGGTGGCGGCATGAATAGTCGCCCCTGCCAGCGCCTCTTCCGGGGTCATGCGGAAACAGGTGCAGGCCATGTTCAGCATCAAACGCAACGACAACGCCGGCGAAGTGCCCGGGTTGAGGTCGCTGGCGATGGCGATTTTCACCCCGTGTTTGCGCAGGGCTTCCATCGGCGGCAATTGGGTTTCCCGCAGGAAGTAAAACGCGCCGGGCAGCAATACCGCGACAGTGCCGGACTTGGCCATGGCGATGGCGTCGTCTTCGGTCATGAATTCCAGATGATCAGCGGACAGCGCGTGGTAACGCGCCGCCAGGCTCGAACCGTGCAGCGATGACAATTGCTCGGCGTGCAGCTTCACCGGCAAGCCGAGGTTCTGCGCGGCGACGAACACCCGCTCGACCTGCTCTGGCGAAAACGCCAGGTATTCACAGAACGCGTCTACCGCATCCACCAGCCCTTCGGCTGCCAGGGCCGGGAGCATTTCGCTGCAGATGTGATCGATGTACGCGTCGGCGCGGTCGGTGTATTCCGGCGGCAAGGCGTGAGCCGCCAGGCATGTGCTGCGCACGCTGACGGGTAGCTCGGCGCCGAGACGGCGGATCACCCGCAGGATCTTGCGTTCGCTGGCCAGGTCCAGGCCGTAGCCGGATTTCATTTCGACGGTGGTCACGCCATCACGCATCAGGCTTTTCAGACGCTTGGCGGCACTGGCGAACAGCTCGTCTTCACTGGCGGCGCGGGTGGCGCGCACGGTGCTGGCAATGCCGCCGCCGGCAGCGGCGATTTCCGCGTAGCTGACGCCTTGCAGGCGCTGCTCGAATTCGCCGCTGCGGTTGCCGCCGAACACTGTGTGGGTGTGGCAGTCGATCAGGCCCGGAGTGACCCAGGCCCCGCTCAAGTCATTGACGGCCGGGTACTCGCCGGCCGGCAGTTCGGCGCGTGGGCCGACCCACTCAATGTGCGCACCGGACGTCACGATGGCCGCATCCTCGATGATCGAGTAGACGCCTTGCGCCATGGTTGCGACGTGGCAGTGTTGCCAGAGCGTTTTCATCCTTGGCCTCCGTTAGGTTATCGATGAGAAAAAATGGGTTCCTGTTCCACCGGTACCGCCTTGCCTGCCGCCGGTTTGACCCACGTCAGGTAGGCCAGCACCAGCAACACTATCCAGACCACGCCGACGATCAACGCCGCCTGAGTGTCCGGGAAATAACCCAGCACGCCGAAGATGAACAGCATGAAGGCAATCGCCGCCATCGGCGCATAGGGCCAGAACGGTACCGGGAATTTCAATTGCGCGACCTGCTCGGCACTCATGGAGCGACGCATGGCCACCTGGGTGAACAGAATCATCAGCCAGACCCACACCGTGGCAAAGGTCGCGATGGAGGCGATCAGCAGAAACACGTTTTCCGGGATCAGGTAGTTCAGCAACACACCCAGCAGCAGTGCGCAGCTCATTACCATCACCGTCAACCAAGGCACGCCATTGCGCGACAAGCGAGCGAAGCCTTTCGGTGCGTGCCCTTGCTGAGCCAGGCCATACATCATGCGGCCCGCGCCGAAGATGTCACTGTTGATGGCCGACACCGCCGCCGAGATCACCACGATGTTGAGGATGGTCGCCGCCGAGCTGATCCCCAGGTTGTCGAAAATCTGCACGAACGGGCTGCCTTGGCTGCCGATCTGCTGCCACGGGAAGATCGACATCAGCACCAGCATCGTCAGCACGTAGAACAGCAGGATTCGCAACGGTACGGCATTGATCGCGCGAGGCAGCACATGCTGCGGGTCTTTGGCTTCACCGGCGGTAACGCCGATGATTTCAATACCGCCAAAGGCAAACATCACCACCGCAAACGAGGCGATCAAGCCGCCCACGCCATTGGGCATGAAGCCGCCCTGGGTCCAGAGGTTGCTGATATCGGTCGCTTGGGCACCGGGCGCATTGCTGATGCCGAACAGCATGATGCCGAAACCGCCGAGGATCATCGCGACGATGGCCGCGACCTTGAGCAGCGACAACCAGAACTCCATTTCGCCGAAGACTTTGACGTTGCACAGGTTCAAGCCGCCGACCACCGAAACGATGCCCAGCACCCAGATCCAGCGGGAGACTTCCGGAAACCAGAACCCCATGTAAATGCCGAATGCGGTCACGTCGGCCATACCGACAATGACCATTTCAAATGCGTAGGTCCAACCGAGGATAAAGCCCGCCATTGGCCCCAGATAGGTGCTGGCGTACTGGCCGAAAGAACCGGCCACCGGGTTATGCACCGCCATCTCGCCAAGGGCGCGCATGACCATGAACACCGCCGCGCCACCGATCAGGTAAGCGAGCAGGACCGCGGGGCCGGCCATTTGAATGGCCGAGGCAGAACCGTAAAACAGCCCGGTGCCGATCGCCGACCCCAGTGCCATGAAGCGAATATGTCGGGCAGAGAGCCCGCGTTTCAAACCTTTTGCTGGCTGTTGCATTTCTCGTCCTTAATTATTCTTATTCGACGCTAAATGATCATTCCCACGCTCCGCGTGGGAATGATCATCAGAGAAGGAGCTATTACAGGCTAGGCAGCAACTTCGCCGTCACCAGGCCATTCAGGCAACGCGTAGCCAACAACTCACTGGCCGCATTGATGTCCGGCGCAAAGAAGCGGTCCTTCTCATAGAACGGCACTTCAGCACGCAGGATCGCGCGGGCTTTTTCCAGTTTTGGCGAGGTTTTCAGACCGTCGCGCAGATCCAGACCCTGGGCCGCCGCCAACCATTCCACCGCGAGAATCCCGCGAGTGTTCTCGGCCATTTCCCACAGACGCTTGCCGGCAGCCGGGGCCATGGACACATGGTCTTCCTGGTTGGCGGAAGTCGGCAGACTGTCCACCGAGTGCGGATGGGACAGTGCCTTGTTCTCGCTGGCGAGTGCTGCAGCGGTCACCTGGGCGATCATGAAGCCGGAGTTCACGCCGCCATTGGCCACCAGGAACGGCGGCAGTTGCGACATGTGCTTGTCCATCATCAGCGAGATGCGGCGTTCACTCAGGGAGCCGATTTCGGCAATGGCCAGAGCCATGTTGTCGGCAGCCATGGCCACCGGCTCGGCGTGGAAGTTACCGCCGGAGATCACGTCGCCTTCAGCCGCGAACACCAATGGGTTGTCCGATACGGCGTTGGCTTCGATGGCGAGCACTTCGGCGGCCTGACGGAACTGGGTCAGGCAGGCGCCCATGACTTGCGGCTGGCAGCGCAGGGAGTACGGATCCTGGACCTTTTCGCAGTTCTGGTGCGAGTCGGACACTTCACTGCGCTCGCCCAGCAAATCGCGGTAAGCGGCAGCGGCGTCGATCTGGCCTTTCTGGCCGCGAGCGGCATGAATGCGGGCGTCGAATGGCGAGCGCGAGCCCAGTACCGCTTCGACCGTCAGGCCGCCAAGGGCCAGGGCGCCAGCGAACAGATCTTCGCCTTCGAACAGGCCACGCAGGGCGTAGGCAGTGGACACCTGAGTGCCGTTGAGCAGCGCCAGGCCTTCTTTCGCTGCCAGGGTCAGCGGTGTCAGACCGGCGACTTTCAGCGCTTCGGTGGCGGGCAGCCATTCACCTTTGTAACGCGCCTTGCCTTCGCCCAGCAGCACCAGCGACATGTGCGCCAGCGGCGCCAGATCGCCGGATGCACCAACCGAACCTTTCAGAGGAATATGCGGGTAAACCTCGGCGTTGATCAGCGCGATCAGTGCGTCGATCACCTGACGACGAATACCGGAGAAACCACGGCTCAGGCTGTTGACCTTGAGCACCATGACCAGCCGCACCAAGGCGTCGCTGATCGGTTCGCCGACACCGGCGGCGTGGGACAGCACCAGCGAGCGCTGGAGGTTTTCCAGGTCTTCGCTGGCGATGCGGGTCGAGGCCAGCAGGCCGAAACCGGTGTTGATGCCATACGCGGTGCGGTTCTCGGCGAGGATCTGTTCCACGCAGGCAACGCTGGCTTCGATTTGCGCCGAAGCGCTTTCATCGAGGGTGATTTTGACCGGTTGCTGATACACATCACGCAGTTGGGCAAGGCTCAGTTGGCCGGGAATCAAATTAAGCGCAGTCACATTCATTCTCCTTTTGAGAGTTTTTTATTAACTAACCAGACGCTCCGGAGATATCCGTTGTCCGTCGCTTCCCGCCTTTTGGAGGGGCCGCGCCTTGGCACGCTGGTGTTGTGGAAATCAGTTCAGGTTCGGTACAGCCTTGTGCAGCAAAATCGGGTCTTTCAAAACGGCAGCGGCGCTGGCGATGTCCGGCGCCAGCCAGCGGTCCTGGTCGTAAGCCGGAATACGTTCGCGCAGCAGGCGCCACGCGGCATCGGTGCCGGCGCCGAAGCGTTGCTCTTTCAGGAACTCAAAAGCCTGAGCCGCCAACAGGTACTCGATGGCGAGGATCTGCGTGCAGTTTTCCAACGCGCGATGCAGCTTCAGCGCGGCGTTGGTGCCCATGCTCAGGTGGTCTTCCTGCAAGCCCGACGTAACGTAGTTATCGAGCACCGCCGGCTGTGCCAACTGGCGGTTTTCCGCACACAGCGACGCCGCGACGTATTGCACGATCATCATCCCGGAGTTCACGCCCGGGTTGGCCACCAGAAAGGCTGGCAAACCGCTGACGTGCGGGTTGACCAAGCGGTCCAGGCGACGTTCGGCGATAGAGCCGATTTCGGCCATGGCAATGGCGAGCAAGTCAGCCGCCAAAGCAACCGATTGGCCGTGCGGATTGGCCTGGGACATGACACGGAAGTTGTCCGGCGTGCCCAACAGCAACGGGTTGTCGGTCGCGGAGTTGAGCTCGGTCTCGATCTGTTTTCTGGCGTGTTCCAGCTGATCGCGGGCAGCGCCGTGTACTTGCGGAATCGAGCGGATGCTCAGCGCATCCTGAGTGCGAATGCCTTTGCTGTTGGCGATCACTTCACTGCCGTCGAGCAATGCCCGCAGATTGATACCCACCTGTTGCATGCCCGGATGCGGTTTGAGCGCAATGATCTCGGCATCGAACGCGGCAATCTGACCACGCTGGGCTTCGAAGCTCATGGCGCCGATCACATCGGCCCACTGCACCAGGTTCGTTGCATCGGCCAGGGCCAGGCAGCTGAGGCCGGTCATGCACGGTGTGCCGTTGACCAGGCACAAACCATCTTTGGCACCCAGTTGAACCGGTTGCAGCCCTTCTTCGGCCAAGGCTTGTTGTGCAGAAACGATCTGCCCGCGATAGCTGACATTACCGACGCCCAGCAGCGCGATGCCGATGTGGGCCATGTGGGTCAGATAACCGACCGACCCCTGGGACGGCACTTGCGGAGTGATGCCGCGATTGAGCAACGCCAGCAACGCTTCGACTACCCGGCGGTGAATGCCGGATTTGCCATGGCTGTAGTTGTGGATCGCGGCGCAGAGAATCGCGCGAGTCTGCTCTTCGGACAGCGGAGCACCGACGCCGCAGGCATGGCTGAGCAAGGTGTTGCGCGACAGCTGGCTGAGTTGTTCGTCCTTGAGCGAGACGTTGCACAAGGCGCCCAGGCCGGTGTTGACGCCATAGGCGCGCTCGCCGCTGGCGACGATGCGCTGGACGATCGCCTGGGCATTCTCGATCCGCGCCCAGGTTTGGGCCGACAGCTCAAGCTGCACGCCGTGGCGGGCGACCGCGACCACATCCTGCCAACGCAACGGGGCATCGGCGATAACGATTTTTTCAGCCTGGGACATCTAGAGCCTCATACAAAATTCATGGACGTATGACACCTGTGGCGAGGGAGCTTGCTCCCGTTCGACCGCGCAGCGGTCGCAGATTTTCAGGGCCGCTTCGCAGCCCAGCGGGAGCAAGCTCCCTCGCCACAAAAACGATCAACCTCAAACCACCGCAGCCCGCCGCTGTACGAACCGGTCTACATACTCATCCGCCGGCGAATGCAGGATCTCTCGTGGCGTGCCGACCTGAATCAGCCGGCCATCCTTGAGAATCGCGATGCGATTGCCGATGCGCACGGCCTCGTCGAGGTCGTGGGTGATGAAGACGATGGTCTTGTGCAGGGTCTTTTGCAGTTCCAGCAACTGGTCCTGCATTTCGGCGCGGATCAGCGGGTCGAGGGCGCTGAAGGCTTCGTCCATCAGGATGATGTCAGTGTCCGCGGCCAGGGCACGAGCCAGGCCCACACGCTGGCGCATACCGCCGGAAAGCTGATGCGGGTATTTGTTTTCGTAGCCCTTCAGGCCCACGGTGTTGATCCAGTGCAGCGCGCGTTCGGAGCACACCTGCTTGCTCTCGCCACGCACTTTCAGGCCGTAGGCGACGTTATCCAGCACGCTTTTGTGCGGCAGCAGGCCGAAGCTCTGGAACACCATGCTGATCTTGTGCCGGCGAAATTCGCGCAAGGCTTCCATGTCGTATTGCAGGATGTCCACGCCGTCCACCAGGATCGCACCGCTGGTGGGGTCGATCAGGCGGTTGAAGTGACGCACCAGGGTCGACTTGCCGGAACCCGACAGGCCCATGATCACGAAGATCTCGCCGGTGCCGATGCTCAGCGACAGGTCATTCACGCCGACCACGCAACCGGTTTCGGCCAATACCTGGTCTTTGGTTTTGCCCTGGCTAATCATGGCCAGCGCATCCTTGGAACGGTTGCCGAAAATCTTGAAGACGTTTTTGACTTCGATCTTGCTGATGGCTGCGTTGCTCATTTGCTCACCTCATGCCGTGCACGACCGTACGCCTGTGTAATGCGGTCGATCACCACTGCCAGAATCACGATCGCCAGACCGGCCTCAAGACCACGTCCGACGTTGAGGGTCTGAATCCCCACCAATACGTCTTCACCCAAGCCACGGGCACCGATCATCGAGGCGATCACCACCATCGACAGGGCCATCATGGTGGTCTGGTTGATCCCGGCCATGATGCTCGGCAGGGCCAGCGGCAGTTGCACGCCGAACAGTTGCTGCCAGCGGTTGGCACCGAAGGCGTTGATGGCTTCCATCACTTCACCGTCGACCTGGCGAATACCCAGATCGGTCAGGCGGATCAGCGGCGGCGCAGCGTAAATAACGGTAGCGAAAATCGCCGGGACCTTGCCCAGGCCGAACAGCATCAGCACCGGGATCAGGTACACGAAGCTCGGCATGGTTTGCATGATGTCCAGCAACGGCATCAACACCGAACGCAGGCGATTGCTGCGCGCAGAAAGAATGCCCAACGGAATGCCGATCAGCACCGAGATGACCGTCGCCACCATCATCAGCGCCAGGGTCTGCATCAGCTTGTCCCAGAGACCGACCGCGCCCACCAGGAACAGCAGGCCGACGATGACCGTCGTGGTCACGACTTTGCGGGTCGCGTGCCAGGCCACGCCCGCCACGATCGCCAGCATCAGCCACCAGGGCGCCGCACGCAGCAGCCCTTCAAGATTGACGATGGCCCACAGCAGGGTGTCGGAGATGCTGCGGAACACGTCGCCGTAGTTGGTGACCAGCGTATCGACCCAACCGTTGACCCAGTCGGCGATGGAAAAGGTAAAGCTTTCGGGAAACATAAGAGACTCTCAATCAAGGGGTTGCGATCAAGCATCCGACTGCCGTTGCCGACAGTCGGAGAGGCTCAACCTACAAGGCCGCGTCGATTTTCTTGGCTGCGTCTTCGCTCACCCACGCGTGCCAGACTTCAGGATGTTCCTTCAAGAAGATCTTGGCCAGTTTTGGCGACTCGATCCGCTCTTTGGCCATACGCCCCAGGTTCTGATTCAACAGGTCGATCGGCAGGTTGACCTTTTCCAGCACGGTCACCAGTTCCGGGGCCTGCTCGTGGAAAGTCTTGGAGAGGCCGACCTTGATGGTCACGCGCTTGTCGACACCCGGTTTTTCTTCCAGTTTGACCACGTCGATCTGGCCCATCAGCGGGGTTGGCGACCAGTAGTAGAACAGGATCGGCTCGCCACGCTTGTAGCTCGACAGCACCGCCGCATCCAGCGCCGGGCCGGTGCCTGGACGGAAGTTGGTGTAGCTGTTTTCCAGGCCGTAGCTTTTCAGCATTTCGCTGTTATCCAGCTCGCAGGTCCAGCCGGCCGGGCAGTTATAGAACCGCCCTTTGGATGGCTCTTCGGCGTCCTTGAATACCGCGGAATATTTAGCCAGATCGGCAATGTTTTTCAGGTCCGGCGCCTTGGCTTCCAGTTTGCGCTTGGCGTCGCCTTCGATCACGTAGCGCGGCACGTACCAGCCTTCGACGGCACCCACCACCGGAGCGCCGACACCGACGACTTTGCCGGCCTTCTCGGCCTTGTTCCAGACTTCGCTGCGGCCGACCCACTCTTCGGCGAACACTTGGATGTCGTTGCTGCTCAGGGCGTTTTCCATGGTGATGGAGTTGCCCGGCAGGCTGTCGGTCTTGCAGTCGTAGCCTTTCTCCAACACGACTTGCAGCACGTCGGTCAGCAGCATGGCGCTTTCCCAGTTCAGGCCGGCGAACTTCACCGGTTTACCCGATTCGCACCAGCCAGCCGCCTGGGTAGCACCGGCACTGGCCAGCAGGCCCATGGAAAGCAAAGTGGTCAGCAGGGTCTTGTTCGATTTCATTGTGTGACGCTCCTAATCATGAGTTGGCTTACGGCAGTCAAGAGGCATCCAGCCCTGTCCACGTCCAATCAGGCCTGCGCTACGCGCGACCCGCCCCGCTTATTGTTGGGTCTGCAACATCGTGATCTCTGCAGGAGCTGCCGCGGCAGCTCCTGCAGTGGTCTTTTCTCTTATTTGCCGGTGATCATCGGCAGGTTCAGCCCCTGTTCCTTGGCGCAGTCGATCGCGATCTGGTAACCCGCATCGGCGTGACGCATGACACCGGTGGCCGGGTCGTTGTGCAGCACGCGAGCGATACGCTCGGCCGCTTCGTCAGTACCGTCGCAGACAATCACCATGCCCGAGTGCTGGGAGAAGCCCATGCCTACGCCACCGCCGTGGTGCAGGGAAACCCAGGTCGCGCCGCTCGCGGTGTTCAGCAGAGCGTTGAGCAGTGGCCAGTCGGACACGGCATCGGAACCGTCCTGCATCGATTCGGTTTCGCGGTTCGGGCTGGCTACCGATCCGGAGTCCAGGTGGTCGCGACCGATCACGATTGGCGCGGACAATTCACCGCTACGGACCATTTCGTTGAACGCCAGACCGAGCTTGGCGCGCAGGCCCAGGCCAACCCAGCAGATACGTGCCGGCAGACCCTGGAAGCTGATGCGCTCGCGAGCCATGTCCAGCCAGTTGTGCAGGTGGGCGTCGTCCGGGATCAGTTCTTTGACTTTAGCGTCGGTCTTGTAGATGTCCTGCGGGTCGCCCGACAGTGCAGCCCAACGGAACGGGCCGATGCCACGGCAGAACAGTGGACGGATGTAAGCCGGTACGAAACCCGGGAAGTCGAATGCGTTTTCCACGCCTTCTTCTTGCGCCATCTGACGGATGTTGTTGCCGTAGTCGAAGGTCGGGATGCCTTGCTTCTGGAAATTGAGCATCGCTTTGACGTGAACGGCCATCGATTGCTTGGCGGCCTTGATCACGGCAGCAGGTTCAGTCTTGGCGCGGGCGCGGTATTCGTCCCAGGTCCAGCCGGCCGGCAGGTAGCCGTTGAGCGGGTCGTGGGCGCTGGTCTGGTCGGTGACCATGTCCGGGCGCACGCCACGACGGACCAGTTCCGGGAGGATTTCCGCGGCGTTGCCCAGCAGGGCGATGGAGATCGCCTTGCCTTCGGCAGTGTATTTGGCGATACGGGCCAGGGCGTCGTCGAGGTCTTTGGCTTGCTCGTCGACGTAACGGCTTTTCAGACGGAAATCGATGCTGACCTGCTGGCATTCGATGTTCAGCGAGCAGGCGCCGGCCAGGGTTGCAGCCAGAGGCTGTGCACCGCCCATGCCGCCGAGGCCTGCGGTCAGGACCCAACGACCTTTCAGATCATCGTTGTAATGCTGGCGACCGGCTTCGACGAAGGTTTCGTAGGTGCCTTGAACGATGCCCTGGCTGCCGATGTAGATCCAGCTGCCGGCGGTCATCTGGCCGTACATGGCCAGGCCTTTGGCGTCGAGTTCGTTGAAGTGCTCCCAGTTCGCCCAGTGTGGTACCAGGTTGGAGTTGGCGATCAGAACGCGTGGTGCGTTGCTGTGGGTCTTGAACACGCCGACCGGCTTGCCGGATTGCACCAGCAGGGTCTCGTCGTCGTTCAGGTTGGTCAGGCTTTCGACGATCTTGTCGTAGCATTCCCAGTTACGTGCCGCACGACCGATACCACCGTAAACCACCAGTTCTTTAGGGTTCTCGGCGACTTCCGGGTCGAGGTTGTTCATCAGCATGCGCAGCGGCGCTTCAGTCAGCCAGCTCTTGGCGGTCAGCTTGTTACCACGCGATGCGCGGATTTCAACGTCACGGTGCTTAGTAAAAGAAGCGGTCGTAGGTTTATTCTCAGTCACGAAAAGAACTCCTCAGCAATCAATCCAAACCAACCCAGGCAGTGGGCGAGCAAGCCGATGGGCGTCAGTGCACATCAGCGAATCAGTGGACGATGGTTGAGTCTTCGTGACTCATACACATACGTCTTTACTTGTACATACAAGCATATGCAATCAAGCGGCCAACTTGTTGAATGAGCATCCAAGAAAATTTTTTCCAGGGCTGGAAAGCGCTTGAATCAAGGGTTCTGGCGCAGATGAAATTTTTCGCGGGGATTTATTCGAGGACGTGCCGGTTGTTACTTGAGCGTGGTTTTGCGCCACGCTGGGGCGTTCGGTAACAAACTGGTGCGCGATGGGGAACGGATTGGCGAGGACGAAAAGCATCGCGGGCAAGCCTCGCTCCCACAAGATTGTCATCGACCTTGTGGGAGCGGGGCTTGCCCGCGATAGAGGCGACTCGATATTGAATCAGCGTGCAGTCAGCTCAATGACACAGCACGAACCATTGATGGCGATGTCCAGCAGACCGACGTTACCGTCCAGTTGCAGGCAATCATGGCGACCGAGTTGCGATGCGTTGTTACCGACCTTCACTTCAAGCGCTTCACTGACGCTGAACACCAGCAGAGTCCCGGCTTCACTAAAAAACCGCTGCTTGCCTTCCAGCCACTGCAACCGCGCACTGTAGCGATCCGGAGCATAAATCAGGTTGAAGTCGCGAATCGGTCCGCCGAGCAATGCGCAGGACACATGACTCTCACCACTGAAGGCAAACGGGTCCAGCGGTAACAACGCCCGCGTGTCCTGACCATCGACACGCAAGGTCATGCCTTCGCCCTGCAGTACGGTGATCACCCGCTCATACCCGGCAAAGGTGGAAAAACCGCCCGACTCGCCAATGTCGGCAATCGACAGGCGCCAGCCAAAACCATCAAGACCTACCCCCGTATCACGGGTGATTTCTTCAGTGCTGCCGCCGCCGTTCTTCCACGGCATGCGCGGGTAATCGGTTGCGCGTAAAACCTTCAACTGACTCATTTATGGCTCTTCTTATTTGTGGAACCGTCCTTCCAGACGATGACGGGAACCGGGGTGGATCAAACGGGCAGCGGTCACTGGCTGACGGCCGGACCAGGTGCGGCGACGAATCAGCAGGCACGGTTCGCCCTTTTCAATCTGTAGCAACTTGCACTCGGACGGCTCGGCGAGAATCGCTTCGACCACATGCTCGCCTTCGGTCAACGGCGCGACCTGATTCAGATAGGCGTATGGCGTTTGCAGGGTGAAGTCTTGCTTGAGGTACTCCGGCGCCACCAGTGCATTGACGAAACGGTCTTCGATTTGCACCGGGATATCGTTTTCGAAATGCACGATCAGCGAGTGGAACACCTTCTGGCCTTCGCGCATGTCCAGGGCCAGGGCCCGCTCGGAACCGGCGGCCTCTTCTTCGAGGGTGATCACCTTGCACGTGTGACGATGACCACGGGAGGCGATCTCGTCGGCGATGTTGTGCACTTCAAACAGCGCAGACTGACTTTTTGGCTCGGCGACGAACGTTCCAACGCCTTGCATACGCACCAACAGGCCGTCGGCAGTCATCTCGCGCAGGGCGCGGTTGATGGTCATGCGGCTGAAACCCAGCTGGTTGACCAGTTCGCTTTCCGACGGAACGCGGTAGTGCGGCGGCCAGTTTCCACTGTCGATTTGCTGGGTGATCATCTGTTTTACGCGGGCGTACAAGGGCGCCGGACTGTCGCCCATGTTCGCGGCCAACGGGGAGACTGCAGGCGGAGTCGGCACGGTTAATCCTTGTTCATTTGGTAGAGGTTGCTAGCTTGCCGGAGTTTACCGAGCAGGCAAACGTCTGTATATGTATATACAAATAACACACGATGGGGTGCTGAACCATGTCCGCCTTCTTTGCCGAACGCGCGCTGCTGCCTAGTGGATGGGCCAACAATGTACGTCTTGAAGTCAACGCCGATGGCGTGCTGACCCATATCCAGGCCGATTCCCACGCAGATGGCGCCGAACGGTTGAGCGGTCCGCTGCTGCCGGGAATGCCGAATTTACACTCCCACGCCTTCCAGCGGGCCATGGCGGGACTTGCGGAAGTGGCGGGTAATCCGAATGACAGTTTCTGGACCTGGCGCGATCTGATGTATCGGCTCGTCGGAAAAATCAGCCCGGATCAACTCGGCGTCATCGCCCGTCAGCTGTACATCGAAATGCTCAAGGCCGGTTACACATCGGTCGCGGAATTCCATTACGTCCATCACGACAATAATGGCCAGCCGTATGCGGACCCCGCCGAACTGGCACTGCGCATCAGCCAGGCGGCCAGCTCCACCGGTATCGGCTTGACCTTGCTGCCGGTGCTCTACAGCCACTCCGGTTTCGGCGGCCAGGCCCCGAACGAAGGCCAGCGCCGCTTTATCAACAGCACCGAAAACTACCTGAAGCTTCAGTCGCGTTTGCAGCCGATTCTGGCGCAGCAACCGGCGCAGTCGCTCGGCCTGTGTTTCCACTCGTTACGCGCGGTCACACCGCAGCAGATCAGCGAAGTGCTGGCGGCCAGCGACAAGCAGTGCCCGGTGCACATTCACATCGCCGAGCAACAGAAGGAAGTCGATGACTGCCTGAGCTGGAGCGGTCGCCGTCCGCTGCAATGGTTGTACGAAAACACCGAAGTCGATCAACGCTGGTGCCTGGTCCACGCCACCCACGCCAACCCGGAAGAAGTCACGCTCATGGCCAAGAGCCGCGCCATCGCCGGCCTGTGCCTGACCACTGAAGCCAACCTCGGCGACGGGATTTTCCCGGCGGTGGACTTCCTGGCGCAGGGCGGGCGCATGGGTATCGGTTCCGACAGCCATGTGTCGTTGAGCGTGGTTGAAGAATTGCGCTGGCTGGAATACGGCCAGCGTCTGCGCGATCAGCGGCGTAATCGGCTGTATGGCGCCGATCAGCCGATGGTCGGCCGCACGCTGTACGACGCCGCGCTGGATGGCGGAGCCCAGGCGTTGGGCCAGCCGATCGGCGCCCTGGAAGTCGGCAAGCGCGCGGATTGGTTGGTGCTGGACGGCAACGATCCATACCTGGCGACAGCCAGTGGCGACGGGATTCTCAATCGTTGGCTGTTTGCCTGTGGCGATCGCCAGGTCCGGGATGTGCTGGTCAATGGCCAGTGGGTCGTGCGCGATGGGCGGCATGCCGGTGAAGAAGAGAGTAACCGGGCATTCACCCAAGTCCTGCGTGATCTCTTGGGCTGACGCAAAAAAATGTGGGAGCGGGCTTGCTCGCGAAAGCAGTCTGTCAGTCAACAATTGTGTTGGTAGTGACAGTTCTTTCGCGAGCAAGCCCGCTCCCACATTTGATCTTCGTTAGCAGTCAGTTCGAGGTTTTAGCCATCTTGGCATCCGACGTACGCCAGATCAGTCGCGTCGTGTCATAGCCCTGCTGACGCGCCCTGCTCAGCAGTTCTTCACGCACTACACCATTGACCGTCGGGGTCCGTGACAGTAGCCAGAGATGATGGCGGCTCGGGTCACCGACAATCGCGGTCTTGTAATCATCGCTGACATACAACACCCAGTATTCTCCCTTCGACACACCGGGTATCAGTCGCGAGAACCAGGTATCGAATTCGACCCACAGCTTGTCGGCCTTGCCGGGTACCTGTGGATAAGCCGTGCCCTTGGCCTCTTCCCATTGCCATTGCGAAGTCAGGCAGCGGTTCAGCACCGCCATCCCACCGTCAGGCTTGAGGCTGTAATGGGCTTCGGATTGCGCACAGTTACGCTGGAAATACACCGGCAGACGCGCCAATTCGTACCAGGTTCCCTGGTAACGCTTGAGGTTGACGCTGTTGACGGTCTTGGGCGCCAACGGATCTACGCCAGAAGAGGCGCAGCCGGCCAATACCAGGCCGGCCAAAAGAACGATCAGGAACCGCTTCATTATTTTTTTCTCCCGTGGGCGAAAAGCCCCGGTTTACTTCAGGCCTTGGCCCGAAAACATCAGCACTTTGTCACCGGCATACTGCACGCTGATAAAGCTGTTTTTGTCGCCCCAGGTGCAGCTGGACATGCCGAGTGCGCCCGAGCAGTCGGTCGGTTTGCCCAGCAAGGTTTCAACCTCGGCCTTGGGCATGCCGGTCGACAGCTTCGAATAATTTTCCTGATTGATCTTGCTGCACGCGGCCAACAGCACGCAGAACGAGAGCAAGGCGATAGAACGCAGCGACATGGTGTAACTCCTGGAGCGGAAGAGAGGTGGCATGTTGCCAACCAGAAGCTTAGAAGAGAAAACCCTAATCTGGTTCCCCGACCGTCCGCCTATTTATTAGGCCACTCGTCAGCCTTTTACCAATAAATCAGCCCCTTTCTCACGCCCTTGAGTATTTCGTCGGTTTTCGTCGATACCTGCCTAATCTTTGGCGCCGGCCAGTCGACATAAAAGCAGCGCCAAGCCCTCGACTGTGGCAAATTGACGCCCCTTTGCTGACCAGCCACTGCGCGGTAGATCACTTAATGACCAGAAACATGAAATTCAGCCACAAGATCTTGTTGGCAGCCGCTCTTGTGGTGGCCGTTGCATTCGCCTGTTTCATCCTGTTCAACGATTACCGCCAGCGGCAAACCCTGCGCAGCAGTACTGAGTCCTCGATGCAGGAACTCGGCAGCCTGACCACCAGCAACATCCAGACCTGGCTGGAAAGCCGCATCCAATTGCTGCAATCGCTGTCCCAGCAGATCGCCGTGGACGGCGGCGCCCCGGCCAACCTCAAACGCGCCATCGACCTGCCTGCCTATACCAGCAACTTCCAGCTGAGCTACTTCGGCGGCACCGATGGCGTGATGTTCTCGGTGCCGGCTGGTAACCGCGCCGCGGACTATGACCCCCGCGCCCGTGGCTGGTACAAGGCAGCCAACAATGCGCAACAGACCATCGTCACCGAACCCTACATCGCGGCGTCGTCGGGCAAACTGGTGATCACCGTGGCCACACCGGTGAAGTATCAGAACCAAATGATTGGCGTCGCCGGCGCGGATATCGACCTGTCCAGCGTCAGCGCAATCATCAACTCGCTGAACTTCGGCGGCCATGGCCATGCGTTCATTGTCAGCGCCGACGGCAAGATCCTGATCCACCCGGACAGCAAACTGGTGCTCAAGAGCTTGACTGACGCCTATCCCAACGGCGCGCCTAAAGTCAGCCCGGGCTTGAAGGAAGTCGAACTGGACGGTAAAACCCAGTTCATCTCCTTCACCCACGTTAACGGTGTGCCGTCGGCGGACTGGTATGTGGCGCTAGTGCTGGATCAGGAAACCGCGTTCTCGATGCTCAGCGAATTTCGCACCTCGGCGATCATCGCCATGGTCATCGCCGTGGTGATCATCATCGCGCTGCTGAGCATGTTGATCCGCGTACTGATGCAGCCTCTGCTGATCATGGGCCGCGCCATGCATGACATCGCCGAGGGCGAAGGCGACCTGACCAAACGCCTGACCATTCACGGCCAGGACGAATTCGGTGCACTGGGCACCTCGTTCAACCGTTTCGTCGAGCGTATCCATACCTCGATCCGCGAAGTCTCTTCGGCCACCGGCCAGGTCAACGAAGTTGCCCTGCGCGTAGTGGCGGCCTCGAACTCGTCGATGTTCAACTCCGATCAGCAAGCGTCGCGTACCAGCAGCGTCGCGGCAGCGATCAACCAACTCGGTGCCGCCGCCCAGGAAATCGCCCAGAACGCCGCCCTCGCCTCGCAACATTCGAGCGACGCACGCAGCCTGGCCGAAGAGGGTCAGCAGGTAGTGGATAAAACCATCGCCGCGATGCACCAGCTTTCGGCAAAAATCAGCGATTCGTGCGGCAACATCGAAACCCTGAACAGCAACACGGTGAACATCGGACAGATTCTGGAAGTGATCACCAGCATCTCGCAGCAAACCAACCTGCTGGCCCTCAACGCGGCCATCGAAGCGGCGCGCGCCGGTGAAGCCGGCCGTGGTTTTGCCGTGGTGGCCGACGAAGTACGCAACCTCGCCCACCGCACTCAAGATTCGGCGCAGCAAGTGCAGAAGATGATCGAGGAGCTGCAAGTTGGCGCCCGGGAAGCCGTCAGCACCATGACCGACAGCCAGCGTCAGAGCGAAAGCAGCGTCGGCATTGCCAACCAGGCCGGCGAACGCCTGGGCA
Organism: Pseudomonas sp. DF5; assembly: GCF_058148225.1. Taxonomy (NCBI): domain Bacteria; kingdom Pseudomonadati; phylum Pseudomonadota; class Gammaproteobacteria; order Pseudomonadales; family Pseudomonadaceae; genus Pseudomonas; species Pseudomonas sp. DF5. The sequence continues at coordinate 72,182 of NZ_JBYVYM010000021.1, read as the reverse complement.
GCGTGACGCAGCGCATCGGTGAGATCGACGGGATGAACCAGTCGGTGGCCACCGCGACCGAAGAACAGACCGCTGTGGTGGAATCGATCAACGTCGACATCACCGAGATCAACACGCTGAACCAGGAAGGTGTGGAGAACTTGCAGTCGACTTTGCGTGCGTGTGCCGATCTTGAGCAGCAAGCGGCGCGGTTGAAGCAGTTGGTCGGTAGTTTCCGGATCTAAGGCGCTCTCACCGGCCTCATCGCGGGCTTGCCCGCGATGCCGGCATCAGCAACAACGAAAAGCTAGAAGCGCGATCCTGGCCCCGAAAGAAACTCCAGCTCCTCAGCCGTAGACTCACGCCCCAACACCGCATTGCGATGGGGAAACCGCCCAAATCGCGCAATGATCTTCTGATGCCGTTCGGCGTAATCCAGGTTGCTGGCAAACACCGCCCGATCCGCCTCGGGTTGCTGTTCAACCAGATCGAGAAACCGCGAAACCGCTTCGTTCTGCACCGCCAGGTTTTCGCAGTGCTCGAACACCAGATAGATAAATACCCGCTGGATCGGTTGCAGTTGCCGATCGAAATCCGCGGCAATGCCTTGCGCCACCAGTGCCTGGGCCCTGACGTCGCCGGAAAAGGATTTGGGGGTGTCGCGAAAGATCATTCGCGGCAATTGATCGAGTAACAGCACCAGGGCCAGCCAACCTTCGGGGCGTTGCGCCCATTCGGTCAATCCGCCGGCCAGTGCCTGCTCGACCAGATCCCCGAAACGCATCCGCGCTTCGAGGTCCTGACTGTCACGCTTGCCGAACCATAACTTGCCCTTGTCAGCCGCTATTTCGTTGGGTGATTCGAAAGATCCAAACCACCATTCGAGTAACGGCTGCCAGGGCGCGGTCATGTTTTATTCCTTGTGGTAAGCCGTGACGCGGGCAACTTCTTCTTTCGAACCGAGGAACACCGCAACACGCTGGTGCAGGCCTTCCGGCTGGATGTCGAGGATGCGCTGGTGGCCGTCAGTGGATGCGCCACCCGCTTGCTCCACCAAGAACGACATCGGGTTGGCTTCGTACATCAGGCGCAGTTTGCCCGGCTTCGACGGCTCGCGGCTGTCGCGTGGGTACATGAACAGACCGCCGCGGGTCAGGATGCGGTGCACGTCGGCCACCATCGCGGCGACCCAACGCATGTTGTAGTTCTTCTTCAGCGGGCCTTCATCGCCAGCCAGCAACTCGTCGACGTAACGTTGTACCGGCGCTTCCCAGTGACGCTTGTTGGACGCGTTGATCGCGAATTCCTGCGTGGACTCCGGAATCGTGATGTCTTCATGGGTCAGTACGAAGCTGCCCATTTCACGATCCAGGGTGAAGCCTTTGACGCCATTGCCCAGGGTCAGCACCAGCATGGTCTGTGGACCGTAAATCGCGTAACCGGCGGCAACCTGCTGAGTGCCTGGCTGCAGGAAAGCCTTTTCGTTCAAAGGCTCGTTCTGGGTCAGGTATTCGTTCGGGCAACGCAGCACCGAGAAGATCGTACCGACCGGCGCGTTGATGTCGATGTTCGACGAACCGTCCAGCGGGTCGAACACCAGCAGGTACGCGCCTTTCGGGTATTTGCCCGGGATCTGGTAGGCATTGTCCATTTCTTCGGATGCCATGCCGGCCAGGTGACCGCCCCATTCGTTGGCTTCGAGCAGGATGTCGTTGGACATCACATCAAGCTTCTTCTGCACTTCACCTTGGACGTTTTCAGTGCCCATGCTGCCCAGGACACCACCCAGGGCGCCTTTGGAGACGGCGTGGCTGATTTCCTTACAGGCACGCGCCACCACTTCGATCAGGAAACGCAGATCGGCAGGAGTGTTGTTGCTGCGGGTCTGCTCAATCAAATAGCGACTCAGGGTAACGCGGGACATGGACGGCTCCGGAGGAATGGGGGGGCTAAAAACCCGCGCAGTTTAACGCGAGTCGGGGCGCATTTCCTCCTATCAGACGTGATACACCCAATAGAGTTCATGCGCGGGGTTGAGCGTAGTTGGAAATGGGCTGCGATTGGGCGCCAGTTTCGATATTTTTGGTGGCAGGAAGGACGTCTTCGCGGGCAACCCTCGCCCCTGCAGGAGCGGCTTGCCCGCGATCTGGCGCACAGCGCCAGCCATCCTCAGGATTTAGCAGCAGGCTTGCGCAGCAAACTGAACGCCATACCCCCCAAAAACAGCACACTGAGCAGCAAAACCGCCCACAGCCCGATCTTTTTCCAGTTCGTGCCCAGCACCGTTGGCGCTGTCGCCACCGGGGTCACCACAGCCCCGCCGTCCACCGTCGCCTTGCCCAACGTCGCCAGCTTTGCCGCGCTGTAATCGGGAATCAGCGTCGACAACGGCAAGCTTGCAGCCTTCACCGTCGCACTTCCCAGCGCCAGCGTATAAGGCCCGGCCCCGCGCGCCAGGAACACCAACTGCGTGGAGCGCACGGCATACCGCACGGTGGGTGCTTCGGCACCCAGGCCACCGCCGCGTTCATCCACCGTCAGTTTCAATTGCTGCACGGTCTGACCCGACAACTGCAATTCGTTCTGCACCACGTCCTGGCCATTCTGGGTCAGGCGATAGAGCAAACCGTTGGTCAGCGGTTGCCACGGCAGGCTGGTCTCCCGGCGCCCCGACAATGTTACCGGTGCCAGGCTGTTGGGCTGATTCAGCTCGATCTGCAAACGCTGGACGTTCAACCCCATCGGCAATTGCCAGATGTACTCACCGGCCTTCACGCTGCTGCCGGCCAAGGGTTGCGACCAGACCAACGGCAGCGGCAAGGTGCGAGGGTTGGTGCTTTCCAGTTGCGCCGAGGTCAGCACTGGCGCCGACTGAGGCGAATTCCAAAGCAAACGCAGATAGCGCGCCGATTGCCCCGGCAGGCCGACTTCATGTTGCTCGACCCGTTCGTCGGCAAACGTCAGACGCGCCACCTGCCCTTCCCCCCACGACTGCCAATGCTGCAAATCGTTGCTGGCCTCGATGCTGAAACGCTGGAAGCCGTCGCGTTCACTGGTCCAGTCGAGGATTAATTGCTGCAACGGCGCCTTGATGCCGCTGGCATCGAGTAACCAGCCACGCAGTTCTTCTTCGCCCGCCTCCAACTGGCTGGACGGCTGCACTTCGATCAACGTGCCGTTGGTGTTCGATTGCACCCGTACGCTTGGCGTGCGTTCGCTGGCATCCGCCGAGTTGTACAACGGGAACCACTTTACGTCGGTCAGCGTGCGGTTTTCGTGAGTCTGCGCAGGCTCTCGGGCCAGAGCGTACGCCTGAGGCTCACCGGCGGCGTTGAACACACGCACATCGCTGAGATCGGTTTGCCGCGCGTTCAGTTGCACGCCCAAGGGCAGTTCCAGGCGATACCACGGGCCCTCGCCGCTCACAGACAATGGCACCTGCGTGGCGAAGTCCGCAGGTTTTTCCTGCGCGCCAGCCGACAGTGTCACACCCAGCACAACAGCAGCCCACCAGCCCAGGTTCAGCTTCTGACTCAAGATGACGCTCCTTCGGTTTCAGGGGCCGGTTTTTCAGCATCCGGCACGGCTTCGGCACGCTTGGGTGGCAACGGGGCGAAATAGCCCACCACCAACAGCAACACGCCAACGCCGATAAACGACACGATCCGCGCCAGCCCGCCGCGGTTACTTAATTCGACGAAGAACAATTTGGCGACCACCAGCGCGATCAGCGCCGCGCCGATCAGCCAGACTTCGCGGCGATGACGCAGATGCCCACCGATCATCAGGCTCAGGGCCATCAGGGTCCAGACGATGGACAGGCCGGCCTGCACCAGCATCGATTCAAGCAGCAGATCCAGCGCGAACGGCACGCCACCCCAGTGGTGAGCCGCGCGCATCACCAGCGCGGTAAAGAAGGCGAACAGTGAAACACCGGCAATCACCTGCGTGGCGTTATCGGTGTAATCCTTGCGGATCGCCAGTTGCGTGACTGCGTTGCGGGACCAGACATAAACACCGAACAGGGCGAACAACAGGCCCAGCTCCAGCGGGTTGATCAGTGGCACATAGGGCAACGGCTCGGCGGTGCCGTCGCTGGCCATGTTCGCCAGCCAGAACCAGCCGAGCATCAACAACGCCAAAGGCGCGGCGGCATAGACCCGGTACTCGCGGGGATAAGCCGACACCGGCCATGGCCACGTGCGCGGTGCGGCCATCAGCACCAGATACAGGCTCGGCAGAATTGCCCAACCCAGCCAACGCCAGGCGTTGTACTGCTCCGACAACAGCAGCAAGCCATAACGCAGCTCCAGGGCCAACACGCCGATCAATAGCCAGCAACCGAGCACATGGGCGGTGCTCAGGGCTTTTTCGGGCAACATTGGCGCTAGCCGCCGCAGCGAGGTGAAATGCACGACGAACACCGCGGCCCAAACCAGCCAGCCGAAGTTGGCGGCCGGGTGATAACGCGAATGCCAGGCCGTGAGCAACACCAGACCGGCGGCGGGAATCAGCAAGGTGCAGAGCAAGCCCAGCGACGACCACTTCAGGCGCAGCGCCAGCACCGCCCACAGCGCCACACTCACCGCCGCGACCGCCAGCAACAACGTCGCTTGCAGGTTCACAGGCGCAAAACGCAGCACTTCGCTGATCCACGCCAGTGCCCACCAACCCGTGCCCCACACCAGCAACACTTCGGACAAGCGCTGCAGGCTCAACACATCGAAAGCCGAAGCATGGTTGCCTAGCTGCAAACGCCAGGCCCCGACAAATGCCGCCAGCCCCAGCACCAGCGGTGTCCAGAACCCGCTATGCGCCAACGGTCGCAAGCCTTCGCTGAGCAGCGGCCCGAGCAGGTCCGGCCCGGCGAACAGGAACGCTACGCCGCCGATCACCTGCAACAGCAGACCAAAGACAAAACTCACACGCTGCTTCAGGTACAGACTCAGCCAGATGATGAACAAACCACTGGCCGCCCACACCGCACTCGCGGTTTGCCACGGCAACACGAACAGCACAGCCAGGTTGATCAGCACCAGACCGGCCAATAGCACCACTGACAAGCCACGCAGCAAACGCACATCGCTGCGCACCATTTCATCGCGGGCCGCCAGCAGCATGCCAGCGATCAACGCCAACCCGATCAGGGACGCGCTGAGCAAACCGCTCCATCCGGCGCTGAACACCGCACCCGACTCTCCGCTTGCCCCTTGCAGCCGCACCAGGAACAACGCACCGCCGAGCAGTTGCACGGCGAACGCACTGAACAGGAACGCTCGCGATTGCAGGCGCAGGCCGACGAACAGCGTCACCAATCCGGCCAACGCCCAACTGATCGCCGTGCCGTGAGTGAAGAAAAACAGCGGCGCCAGCAGATAGAGGAACGTCAGGCCCAGGCAGGCCAGCACCGGCAAGCCTTGGCGTTCCCGCGTTGATACCTGTTCGGGTGACGCTTTGCGCAATTGATAGAAGCTGAAAAGCAACGCCACGCCAAGCATCAACGCCCCTAGCGGCGCGCCATCGAGCAGACTGCTCTCGCCGCTGCGCAATTCGCTGAGAAAGGCCAGCGCCGAACCCAGTTGCAGCAGCAAGGCAAAGGCCCGCGCCAGCGGTCGTCGTTGACGCAGGCCGAGCCAGTAAATCCCCGCGCCTTCCACCGCCCAGGCTGCGGCAGTCCAACGCGCGTCCAGCCCCAGGGGGATCGCCAGACTGGCGAAGATCACCCCCAGCGCCAGACAGGTTTCGGCCAACAACAGCGCTCGGCCACCCATCAGCAACTTGGCCAGGCCCATGTAGATCATGCCCAAGGCCAACGCACTGAAGGCTGCGGCAAATTCAAAGTGCTCCACCAGTGCGAACTGCAGACCGAAGCCCACCAGCGGTGGCGCGAACAGCATCATGCCGTCGACGTAATCGCCCTTGTGCGCCGACCAGTGCAGCAGTGCTTCACGGCTGCCGTCCTCGGGCGCGTCGCTCATCTCCAGCAACTTGCGCCGGGTGAACAACAAACCGATGGCCAGGTACATCAGGAAAAACAGAATCAGGAACGGCTCGGTGCTCCATAGCAGCTCCGGTCTATAGGAGCGCAGGCCCCAGGCAAAGCCGATACCGAAGGTGCCGACAAACCCGATCAGGTTGAGCAGCCGCCAGGCCTTGAACCACGCGATGGCGAGGATGCCGGCGTTGAGCAGGGCGAAATAGCTGAACAGCGCGACGTGATTGCCGGCGCCGGTGGAGGTCAGGATCGGCGCGGCGAAACCGCCCAACGCAGCTGCGGCCGCCAGGCCCAACGCATTTTGGGTAATGGCGAGAATCGCCGAGAACACCGTTACCACCACCAACAGGCCCAATGCTGCCTTTGGATCAAGCAACGGATGCAGACGCATCGCGGCAAATACCGTGAGGTACAACACCGCGATCCCGGTGCCTTGCAGCATCAGCGCGTAGTTGCTGTTGCGCAGTCGCAGCCACCAGCCCAGCGCGAGCAGGCCCAAGGCCGCCGCCGCAACGCCGGCGTAACGCAACTCGATCGGCACAACCATGCCTTCGGTGGCATAGCGCAACAGGAAGGCCAGGCCGAGGAACAACAGCACCACACCGACCCGCAACACGGTATTACCGCCGAACAGCCAGTTGCGTGCGCCGCTGATGGCGCGCTCGATGAAGCTCGGGCCGCGCGGCTCAGCCGGTTGCTGCGGTTTGCGGGCAACCGGCTCGGCTTGCCAGACATCGGCGGGCAGCGGACGACTGGTTTCGGCAGCGGCCACAGTGATGGGTTCGAATTCGGGGGGTAGTTCCCAGACCAGCTCCGTGGGTGCGACAGGGGCTTGCTCAAGACTGATTTCAGGCGATGCAGCAGGTTCGCTGACAACCGGTTCGCCTGGTTCAGGTGCCTTGGCACCCGACACCTCCAGCAACGCCAGTCGCTGCTCGACCGCATTCAGCGCAACCTGAGCCTGATCAAGCAAGCGTCGCTGCTCGGTCGATTGAGTACTCAAGCGGCCAATGCGAATGGCCTGGCCGAGACCCAGCCCGAGCAACGCGCCCAACAGCGCCTCGCTGAACGACTCGTCAAGCATCCAGCCCAGCAGCAGCCCAATCAGCATGAACATCCATTGCATGGTCGATATCCCTAAGCGGCCCCGTGGCGGGGCTGATCCGTGCGATACAGCCTCTGGCTCAGTCTAGTGAGCAGGCACCCGGAATCCAGTGTGGGAGCGGCAGTGCGCCGCCCCCACACTGGGTCAGGTTGGTGCTTAGTATATCGATCAGGCCCAACGGACGTTGGGCCTTGCGCACATTTGTTGCTAAAAATTACTCCAAAGCCTTCCAGATATCCGTTGCGTACTCGCGAATGGTCCGGTCGGATGAGAACCAGCCCATCCGCGCAGTGTTCAATACCGCCGAGCGCCACCACTCTTTAGAGTCGTGCCAGTGAGCTTCGACCCGCATCTGCGCGTTCCAGTAAGAGTCGAAATCGGCGCAGACCAGGAAACGGTCGTAGTCCACCAGCGAATCAATCAGCGCGGTATAACGGGACGGATCGTCCGGTGAGAACACCCCGCTGCGAATCGCTTGCAGCACATCGTTGAGCCGATGGGAGGCGGCAATGTCCGGCGCTGCGTTGAATTCATGGTTGCGCTTGCGCGCCTCGACTTGCTGGGCGCTGAGACCGAAGATGAACATGTGCTCGGCACCGATGCGCTCGCACATTTCCACGTTGGCGCCGTCCAGGGTGCCGATGGTCAGTGCGCCGTTGAGGCCGAACTTCATGTTGCTGGTGCCCGAGGCTTCGAAGCCGGCAGTGGAAATCTGCTCCGACAAGTCCGCCGCCGGAATGATGCTCTCGGCCAGGCTGACGTTGTAGTTGGGCAGGAACACCACTTTGAGCAAACCGCGCACCGTCGGGTCGTTGTTGACCACCCGCGCAATATCGTTGGTCAGTTTGATGATCAGCTTGGCCTGGTGATAACTGGCCGCCGCCTTGCCGGCGAAGATTTTCACCCGCGGCACCCAATCGATTTCCGGCTCGGCACGAATCGCCTGATACAACGCAACGGTGTGCATCAAGTTGAGCAACTGACGCTTGTATTCGTGGATCCGCTTGACCTGCACATCGAACATCGCCGCCGGATTGACCGCGATCCCCAGCCGCTCATGAATCAGATAAGCCAGGGCTTTCTTGCTGTGCAGGCGCTGTTCGGCGAACTGCTTGCGAAATGCAGTCTTCTCGGCAAACGACTCCAGAGCGAGCAAGTGCTCCTCGGGGTTGTCCAGCAGGCTCGGGCCGAGGGCGTCGACCAACATGGAGGTGAGTTCAGGGTTGGCCTGATAGAGCCAGCGGCGGAAGGTAATGCCATTGGTCTTGTTGTTGATCCGGTCCGGGTAAAGCTTGTGCAGTTCGGAGAACACCGTGCTGCGCATCAGCTGCGTGTGCAGGCCGGACACTCCATTGACGCTGTGGGAACCCAGGAATGCCAGGTTACCCATGCGCACGCGGCGACCGTTGTCTTCCTCGATCAGCGAAATCGCACGCAGCACGTCGAAATCGTGAACGCCTTTGGCTCGCAACGAGTCGATGTGCTGGGCGTTGATCAAGTAAATGATCTGCATGTGCCGAGGCAGCATCCGCTCCATCAGACTGACCGGCCAGGTTTCCAGCGCTTCCGGCAACAGCGTGTGGTTGGTGTACGACAGCGTGTCGACCGTGATCTGCCACGCCGCGTCCCACGCCACGTCATAGACGTCGACCAACTGACGCATCAGCTCAGCCACGGCAATCGAGGGGTGAGTGTCGTTGAGTTGAATCGCGGCGTGATCACCCAGGGTCAGCACCGAGGTGTGCATGTTGCGATGGCGACGCAACAGATCCTGCAGGGATGCGGCGACGAAGAAATACTCCTGGCGCAGGCGCAATTCCTGGCCGGCCTCATTGCTGTCCGCCGGATAGAGCACGCGGGAGATACTTTCTGCCCAGGCAACTTCCGCGACCGCGCCCAAGTGGTCGCCCGCGTTGAAGCGCTCCAGATGCAAGTCCTCCATGGCTCGGGCGCGCCACAGCCGCAGTGTGTTGACGCTCGCACCACGCCAGCCGACCACCGGAGTGTCATAGGCAATGGCCCGCACGGTTTCCGCCGGGGACCAGACTTGCCTGGACTTGCCGGTTTCATCGGTCACGGTTTCGACACTGCCGCCGAAACCGATCGGGTAGGCAACCTCTGGCCGTTCGAACTCCCACGGGTTGCCGAAGTCCAGCCAGTGTTCGGTCTGCTCCTGCTGCCAGCCGTCGACGATGGCCTGGCGGAACAAACCGTGTTCATAACGAATGCCATAACCATGGCCGGCGATGCCGAGGGTCGACATGCTTTCCATGAAGCACGCCGCCAGACGTCCGAGGCCACCGTTGCCCAGTGCCGCATCGGGCTCCAGCAGACGAATGCGTTCGATGTCGACGCCCAGTTCGGTCATGGCCTCGCGGGCCACATCGAGCAGGCCGAGGTTGCTCAGGCTGTCGTAGAGCAAGCGACCAATGAGGAATTCAAGGGAAAGGTAATAAACCCGTTTCTGGCCTTTGCGGTAAATCTGCCGGGTGTGATCCATCCAGTGCTCGACCATGTGATCACGCGCCGCCAGGGCAATGGCTTCGAACCAGTCGTGGTCGAAGGCGTGATCCGGGTCTTTGCCCACCGCGTAAGTGAGCTTGGTCAAGACGGCGTCGCGGAATGCGGCCACCTCTGCTTCGCGAACAAGTGGTTCTTGAGTCATCGATAAGACCTCGAGCGAGCGTGAAGTTGTCTGAGCCTAGTCGGTCTGACAGACCGTAGAGACTCTGGTTCGGCAGTTTTTCCTGTTAGTACGAGATAGATCGACATTACGTTGTCGTGTGCCAGAAACAATGCAGGGGCCGTGCCGGACACAGGACTATTTTGCGACAAGCAAAAAAATCTGGCGAAAGGTTGTTCAAAAATCCACCAGTCCCGGTATGATCGCGCGCCCTGATGCACACGCTGGTAACAACCGATGATGAAGCCCAACCTGATCGCCGCCGCGGAAATCGATCGCCTCGATACCTGGGCCAAGTACTCTGCCCCAATGTGCGGCTCGTGCATGTCCAGCTGCTGCACGCTGCCGGTCGAGGTCAAGATCAAGGATCTGATCCGTATCGGCATCGTCGACGAATTCGAACTGGGCGATCCACCCAAGAACATCGCCAAGCGCTTGCAGAAGGAAGGGATTGTCGAGCGCTACAACCAGAAGTCCGAGATCTTTACCCTCCAGCGCATGAGCAACAACGATTGCCTGTACCTGGATCGTAAAAGCCGTTTGTGCACTATTTATGATAAGCGCCCGGACACCTGCCGCAACCACCCGAAGATCGGACCGCGGCCGGGGTATTGCGCGTACAAGCCTAAAGAAGTGGTGCGCGAGACCAGCAGCTCCAGCCGCACCCTCGAAAAGTTTTAAAGCCGCCTCGATCCCCGTAGCAGCTGTCGAGCCCCAGCGAGGCTGCGTTCGGCAGCGCAGCAGTCGCAGGCCTGAAAACACGATTTATATGATGCACCGCAGCGTTTGATTTCACGACTGCTGCGCAGTCGAACACAGCCTCGCAAGCTCGGCAGCTGCTACAGCCTGACAAACAAAAACGCCCCCGGCCTTTCGACCGGGGGCGTTTTCATTCAGCCTGAGTTAACTCAGTTCTTGGCTTTCTTGGCAGCGCGGGTACGCTCGCCTTCGTCCAGGATCTTCTTACGCAGGCGGATCGACTTAGGTGTCACTTCGCACAGCTCGTCATCCTGGATGAATTCCAGAGCCTGTTCCAGAGTGAAGCGAACAGGTGGAACCAGGGCGATGGTTTCGTCTTTACCCGAAGCACGCATGTTGTCGAGCTTCTTGCCTTTGGTTGGGTTGACGCCCATGTCGTTGTCACGGCTGTTCAGACCAACGATCTGACCGTTGTAGATCTCTTGACCGTGTTCAACGAACAGCTTGCCACGTGCCTGCAGGGTTTCCAGGGAGTAGGTCAGTGCCTTGCCGGTTTCTACCGATACCAGAACACCGTTCTGACGACCGGACATGTCGCCGGACTTCATGGTGTCGTAGCGATCGAAGATCGAGGTCAGGATGCCAGCACCGTTGGTCAGGGTCAGGAACTGGTTACGGAAACCGATCAGACCGCGAGCAGGGATGTTGTACTCCAGACGAACACGGCCTTTGCCATCCGGCACCATGTTGGTCAGGTCGCCTTTACGCAGGCCCATCTCTTCCATGACCTTGCCCTGGGATTCTTCAGGGGTGTCGATGGTTACGTTTTCGAACGGTTCCTGCTTCACGCCGTCAACTTGACGGATGATCACTTCCGGACGACCAACGCCCATTTCGAAGCCTTCGCGACGCATGGTTTCGATCAGTACCGAGAGGTGCAGCTCACCACGGCCGGAAACCTTGAACTTGTCAGCCGAGTCGCCTTCTTCAACGCGCAGTGCAACGTTGTACAGCAGCTCTTTGTCCAGACGTTCCTTGATGTTACGGGAAGTCACGAACTTGCCTTCTTTACCGCAGAAAGGCGAGTCGTTTACCTGGAAGGTCATGGAAACGGTCGGCTCGTCAACGGTCAGAGGCTTCATCGCCTCGACGTTGTCCGGCTGGCACAGGGTGTCGGAGATGAACAGCGAGTCCATACCGCTCACGCACACGATGTCACCGGCAAACGCTTCTTCAACGTCGATACGGTGCAGGCCGTGGTGACCCATCAGCTTCAGGATACGACCGTTACGCTTCTTGCCGTCGGCGCCAATGGCCACGACTGGAGTGTTCGGCTTGACGCTACCACGAGCGATACGGCCAACACCGATAACACCCAGGAAGCTGTTGTAGTCCAGTGCCGAGATTTGCATCTGGAACGGGCCTTCACGGTCAACTTTAGGAGCCGGTACGTTGTCGACGATCGACTGGTACAGCGGGGTCATGTCTTCAGCCATGTCGGTGTGGTCCAGACCGGCAATACCGTTCAGGGCCGAGGCGTAGACGACTTTGAAGTCCAGCTGTTCTTCGGTAGCACCCAGGTTGTCGAACAGGTCGAAGATCTGGTCCAGAACCCAGTCCGGACGCGCGCCTGGACGGTCAACCTTGTTGATGCACACGATTGGACGCAGGCCGGCTTCGAACGCCTTCTTGGTCACGAAACGGGTTTGCGGCATAGGGCCGTCTTGAGCGTCAACCAGCAGCAGAACGGAGTCGACCATCGACATTACGCGTTCAACTTCACCGCCGAAGTCGGCGTGGCCCGGGGTGTCCACGATGTTGATGTGGTAGCCGTTCCAGTTGATGGCGGTGTTTTTCGCCAGAATGGTAATACCGCGCTCTTTCTCCTGGTCGTTGGAGTCCATCACGCGCTCGTCGTTGAGCTCGTTGCGCTCCAGGGTGCCGGATTGACGCAAGAGTTTGTCTACCAGGGTGGTTTTACCATGGTCAACGTGGGCAATGATGGCGATGTTGCGTAGATTTTCGATCACTTGTGTATCTCGATCAGAGGATTCGGTGTGCTGACAAGTCTTGGCAGCGATTAACAGTAGCGTCCGTACAAGCCGTTACAACTTGACGGTGGCATCGGGGGGCCGGTGACGCAGGCCACAGGCAAACAGCCCCGGGCACTTAGCTCGGTCGATAAACGCGCACATTGGCATGCCCCTCACTGAGCAAATGGTGGGCATGCAGGCGACTCATCACGCCTTTGTCGCAATACAGCAGGTACTGGCGAGTAGGGTCCAGTTCCTTGAAACGAGCGTTCAGTGCATAAAACGGCATCGTCTGTACCTCGATACCAGGAAGCTCCAGCGGGTCGTCTTCGGCGGCATCCGGGTGACGGATATCGATGATGATCTGGCCCGCCAGCGCTTCGCTGACTTCTTCAATCTGCAAGTCCTGGCCCAATTCGTCGATCACGCGATCGATCGGCACCAGTTTGGCGTTCTCGAGCGCGCGCTCAAGGACTGCCATGTCGAATTCTTTCTCTTCGTGCTCCACGCGGTAGCGCTTGGCCGCCGTCTTCGGATTGACCGAGATGACCCCGCAGTACTCCGGCATGTGCCGGGCGAAATCGGCGGTGCCGATCTCGTTGGCCGTGTCGATGATGTCCTGCTTGTGACTGGCGATCAGTGGACGCAAGACCAGCTTGTCGGTCACGCAGTCGATCACGGACAGGTTCGGCAACGTCTGGCTCGACACCTGGGAGATCGCCTCACCCGTGACCAGCGCTTCGATGTGCAGTCGATCGGCAATTCGGGAAGCAGCGCGCAACATCATACGCTTCAAAACTACACCCATATGACTGTTATCGACTTTCCCGAGAATTTCTCCCAGAACTTCCTCGAACGGCACACTGACAAATAACACGCGTTGGGAGCTGCCGTACTTCTTCCAGATGAAGTGCGCGACTTCCATCACGCCCAGCTCATGGGCTCGTCCGCCCAGGTTGAAGAAGCAGAAATGGCTCATCAGCCCGCGGCGCATGATCTGGTAGGCCGCAACGGTGGAATCGAAGCCGCCGGACATCAGTACAAGCGTCTGTTCCAGGGCTCCGAGCGGATAACCGCCGATGCCGTTGTGCTGGCTGTGGATCACGAACAACCGTTGGTCGCGAACTTCGATACGGACTTCGATTTCGGGCTTTTTAAGATCGATCCCGGCGGCACCGCATTGGCGGCGCAACTGGCTGCCGACATATTTCTCGATGTCTATCGAACTGAATGGGTGCTTGCCCGCACGCTTGCAGCGCACCGAGAAAATCTTTCCGGCCAGCGCATCGCCGTAGTGCTGCTTGCACTTCTCGACGATGTCGTCGAAATCGCCCAGCGGGTACTCGTCGATCTGCAAAAAGTGCGCGATGCCCGGCGTGCAAGTCAGGCGCTCGCCCATCTCTTTCAGGACCTTGGGGTCGCTGACGCGGGTTTCCAGCTCGAGATTGTCCCACACACCGTTCACCACCACGGCCGGGTCCAGGTCGCGGAGCACGGTACGGATGTTTTTGGCCAACTGGCGGATGAAACGCATCCGTACCGGGCGGCTCTTGATGGTGATCTCGGGGAAGACTTTTACGATTAGTTTCATGAAAACAGCGCGCGCAGGGCCAGCCGAAAAAGGGGGGCGCGGATTATAGCGGAAATTGCTCAAGGTTTAACCAGTTAATGTGCAGAAGGTTTTGAGCGCACCAAAACAGGTCATTTACGGAATTCAACGCTACATTACAGGGCGAGATTTTGCGCTTTATGGTGCGCCGCCCCCTTATAAGCGTGATATTGGGGCAAAAAACCCATGATGAGGCACTGGCATGCAATTTGCTCCCTTGTGAGGCAGGTTGCCATGGCAGAGTATTCGCGCCGGCATCACCCACATTTAAGGGCATCCATTACTAGCCCTAAGCCACCCGGAGGACACTATGTCGAAGTCGGTTCAACTCATCAAAGATCATGACGTCAAGTGGATTGATCTGCGCTTCACGGACACCAAAGGCACTCAGCACCACGTGACCATGCCGGCTCGCGATGCGCTGGATGAAGCTTTCTTCGAAGAAGGCAAAATGTTCGACGGTTCCTCCATCGCTGGCTGGAAAGGCATTGAAGCTTCCGACATGATCCTGATGCCGGACGACACCACTGCCGTTCTCGACCCGTTCACCGAAGAGCCGACCCTGATCCTGGTTTGCGACGTGATCGAGCCTTCGACCATGCAAGGCTACGACCGTGACCCACGTGCGATCGCCAAGCGTGCCGAGGAATACCTGAAGTCGACCGGTATCGGTGACACCGTATTTGTGGGTCCAGAGCCTGAATTCTTCATCTTCGACGAAGTGAAGTTCAAGTCCGACATCTCCGGTTCCATGTTCAAGATCTACTCCGAACAAGGCTCGTGGATGTCCGACCAGGACGTGGAAGGCGGCAACAAAGGCCACCGTCCAGGCGTCAAAGGCGGCTACTTCCCGGTTCCGCCGTTCGACCACGACCACGAAATCCGTACCTCCATGTGCAACGCCATGGAAGAAATGGGCCTGACCATCGAAGTTCACCACCACGAAGTGGCGACTGCCGGTCAGAACGAAATCGGCGTGAAGTTCAACACCCTGGTTGCCAAGGCTGACGAAGTTCAGACCCTGAAATACTGCGTACACAACGTAGCTGACGCATACGGCCGCACCGCGACCTTCATGCCTAAGCCTCTGTACGGCGACAACGGTTCGGGTATGCACGTTCACCTGTCCATCGCCAAAGATGGCAAGAACACCTTCGCTGGCGAAGGCTATGCCGGCCTGTCCGATACCGCCCTGTACTTCATCGGCGGCATCATCAAGCACGGCAAGGCTCTGAACGGCTTCACCAACCCGTCGACCAACTCCTACAAGCGTCTGGTCCCAGGTTTCGAAGCTCCAGTGATGCTGGCCTACTCGGCTCGCAACCGTTCCGCTTCGATCCGTATTCCTTACGTGTCCAGCCCTCGCGCTCGCCGTATCGAAGCCCGCTTCCCGGATCCAGCAGCCAACCCATACCTGGGCTTCGCTGCACTGTTGATGGCTGGCCTGGACGGCATCCAGAACAAGATCCACCCTGGCGATGCAGCTGACAAAAACCTGTACGACCTGCCGCCTGAAGAGGCGAAAGAGATCCCACAAGTTTGCGGCAGCCTGAAAGAAGCCCTGGAAGAGCTGGACAAAGGTCGTGCGTTCCTGACCAAAGGCGGCGTTTTCAGCGACGACTTCATCGACGCTTACATCGCTCTGAAAAGCGAAGAAGAAATCAAGGTTCGTACCTTCGTACACCCACTGGAATATGAGCTGTACTACAGCTGCTGATCCGGTAGCGCCGCCTCACGCGGCGCGACAAAAGAGAGGCCTCCTTCAGGAGGCCTTTTTTGTGGGCGAACGTCTGTCATCGGATGCCCGGTTGCGTGCATCATGCCTTCCATCCGATAAAGCCGAGAT
The DNA here is from genome assembly GCF_058148225.1 of Pseudomonas sp. DF5. Lineage (NCBI taxonomy): Bacteria > Pseudomonadati > Pseudomonadota > Gammaproteobacteria > Pseudomonadales > Pseudomonadaceae > Pseudomonas > Pseudomonas sp. DF5. The sequence continues at coordinate 56,233 of NZ_JBYVYM010000021.1, read as the reverse complement.
CCCCCATGCATCTACGCCCATGCATTGCCTTGTTCACTGCCTTGCTGGCCAACAGCGCTTTTGCCAGCCCGGCACCTGCCGCCCTCGCCCCGCTACTAGGCACCATCGAGGAGCGCCTGGCGATTGCCGATCAAGTCGCGTTGAGCAAATGGGACAGCGGCAAACCCGTCGAGGACCGTCAGCGCGAGCGTGAGGTAATTGCTGGTGCCGTTGCCCTGGCACCTGCTTATAAATTGAGCAACGAAGCCGTCGAACAGTTCTTCTCGGCGCAGATCGAGGCCAACAAACTGGTGCAATACGCGCATTTGTCTGACTGGCATGCGCAAGGCAAGGCTCCCGACACCCCTCGCCCCGACCTCGTCGGGCAGATCCGCCCGCAACTTGATCAGTTACAAAAACGCCTGCTGCAACAACTGGCTGATTTCAGCCCTTATCGCAACGACCCGCAGTGCCCATCCTGGCTGGCCAAGGCCAATAAAACCGGCGCCCAAGTGTCTCTGCGCGAGCTCGCCAAGGTACGCGCCAGCGCTGAGTTGTGCAGCGTCAGCCGCTGAGCCGGCCTGCCGACATGCGCTGATGTGCTCTATGCTCAGCGCTTAGTCGCCACGAACGGAACAGGGCCGGACACTTGCCCACCGGCCAATGGAAGCCTGCAATGCGCTCATTGTTGTTATGCCTGCTCGTACTGATCGCCCTGCCCGTCGCCGCGCAGATCTACAAGTACACCGACGCCAACGGCAACACCGCCTACAGCAATCAGCCGCCCGATGGCGTTAATGCTCGACCGGTGGAATTGCCACCGCTCAACAGCGTCGAGCGCCAGTCGCCAAGCGAGCCGGTCGCGCCGGCCCAAGCCAGTAGCCGCGACCAGCCCGGCAGCGCCTATCAAGTGCTGGAGCTGACCGGCCTGCCCACCGAAGAAGCCTTGCGCGCCAACAACGGCACGTTCACCGTTGGCGTATTGATCAATCCGCGCCTGCAAGGCGCTCACCGATTGAGGCTGTTACTGGACGATCAACCCTACGGCCAGCCGAGCAATGTCCCTACCCTGCAATTGGTGAATATTGACCGCGGCGAACACCGCATCGCGGTTCAGGTCATCGACGGGCAAAAGGTCGTGCAACAAAGCCCCACCGTGACCTTCACTGTGCAACGGGTACACAAGCCTTGAGGGCCTGGTTGTTGATCGCCTGCCTGGTCTGCCTGCCGACAATGGCCGAAGTTTTCACCTACGTCGATGCCCAGGGTAATCGGGTTTTCACCGATCAGCCGGGCACTCGCAACGCCAAGCGTGTGCCATTGGCGACAAGCAATCGAATGTCGGCTAACCCGAGTGGCGCGCCCATGACGGCAGCGAAAGAAATCAAAGCCAAACCACTGTTTCATTACGACATGCTCCGGGTGCTGGTGCCGGAACCGGATGCCACGATCCGTAGCAGTGCCGGTGAAATGATCGTCAGCGTTACCAGCGAACCCGGCCTGCAACAGGGTCATCGTTACCGTTTGCTGCTGGACGGCCAGCCCACCGCCGAGCCCGGCCCCAGCCCGGTGTTCGCCCTGAGCAATATCGACCGCGGCAGTCACAACCTGTCGGTGGAAATCCTCGACGAACAGGGTCGCACCGTCGAACGCACCGCCAATCAACCGTTCCACATGCTGCGCATTTCCCTGGCACAAAAACGCCAGGTCAAACCCTGCACCCTCACCGACTACGGCCAACGGCCGGAATGCCCCCTCAAAGACAAGCCTGAAGAAGAAAAAAGCGCCTTCTTGCCCTTCTTCTAACTTCGTTCAGGTTTGCGCACTATATTGGTGCAAACATCTGCACCATACCCACATCTCAACCCATTTTGGTTCGAAAGTACCCGAAAAAACTGGCAGAACGCCATGCAAACGAGCGTAAAACGCCCGTTTCAGGCTCTAAACGCTTCTTTTCGGAGCCTTGGTTTGGTTTTTGCATTTTCCTCGCATCAGCGCTTGTTCCTTTCGCGCGCCCTGCTCCAAAAGAGGTCCTGATGACCATTAGCGACGCACTACACCGCTTGCTACTCGACAACCTGACCACCGCCACCATCCTGCTCGACGCCGAACTGCGCCTCGAGTACATGAACCCGGCGGCGGAAATGCTGCTGGCCATCAGTGGCCAGCGTAGCCATGGGCAGTTCATCAGTGAGTTGTTCACCGAATCCACCGAAGCGCTGAACTCCCTGCGCCAGGCAGTCGAGCAGGCGCACCCGTTCACCAAGCGCGAAGCGATGCTCACCGCCCTCACCGGCCAGACCCTGACCGTCGACTACGCCGTAACGCCGATCCTGAGCAATGGCGACACGATGCTGCTGCTGGAGGTTCATCCTCGTGACCGCTTGCTGCGGATCACCAAGGAAGAGGCACAGCTATCAAAGCAGGAAACCAGCAAAATGCTGGTGCGCGGCCTCGCCCATGAGATCAAGAACCCGTTGGGCGGAATTCGTGGCGCAGCTCAGTTGCTCGCCCGTGAGTTGCCGGAAGAGAGTCTGCGTGATTACACCAACGTCATCATTGAAGAGGCCGATCGCCTGCGCAATCTGGTGGATCGCATGCTCGGCTCTAACAAGCTGCCGTCGCTAGCCATGTGCAACGTCCACGAAGTGCTCGAGCGCGTTTGTCAGTTGGTGGAGGCCGAAAGTCAGGGCTGCATCACTTTGGTGCGCGACTACGACCCAAGCATTCCAGACGTTTTGATCGATCGCGAACAGATGATTCAAGCCGTGCTGAACATCGTGCGCAACGCGATGCAGGCCATCAGCAGCCAGAACGAGCTGCGCCTTGGCCGCATCAGTTTGCGTACCCGCGCCATGCGCCAGTTCACCATCGGCCACGTGCGCCATCGCCTGGTGACCAAGATCGAAATCATCGACAACGGCCCGGGGATCCCCGCCGAACTGCAGGAAACCATCTTCTTCCCCATGGTCAGCGGCCGCCCGGACGGTACCGGGCTGGGCCTGGCCATTACCCAGAACATCATCAGCCAGCACCAGGGCCTGATCGAATGTGACAGCCATCCAGGCCACACCACGTTCTCGATCTTTCTGCCACTGGAACAAGGAGCCACATCGACATGAGCCGTAGTGAAACCGTGTGGATCGTCGATGACGACCGTTCTATCCGTTGGGTCCTGGAAAAAGCCTTGCAACAGGAAGGCATGACCACGCAAAGCTTCGACAGCGCCGATGGCGTGATGAGCCGCCTGGCACGCCAGCAGCCGGACGTGATCATCTCCGACATTCGCATGCCGGGTGCCAGTGGCCTGGACCTTCTGGCGCGGATTCGCGAACAACACCCACGGCTGCCGGTCATCATCATGACCGCCCACTCCGACCTGGACAGCGCTGTCGCGTCCTATCAGGGCGGCGCGTTCGAATACCTGCCCAAGCCGTTCGATGTCGACGAAGCCGTTTCCCTGGTCAAGCGCGCCAATCAGCACGCTCAGGAACAACAAGGACTGGAAGTCGTCCCGACATTGACCCGCACCCCGGAAATCATTGGCGAAGCGCCGGCGATGCAGGAAGTGTTTCGCGCCATCGGGCGCTTGAGTCACTCCAACATCACCGTGCTGATCAACGGCGAATCCGGTACCGGTAAAGAACTGGTAGCCCACGCCCTGCACCGTCACAGCCCACGGGCGGCCTCGCCGTTCATTGCGCTGAACATGGCGGCGATTCCCAAGGATCTGATGGAGTCCGAGCTGTTCGGCCACGAAAAAGGCGCTTTTACCGGCGCGGCCAACCTGCGTCGCGGGCGCTTCGAACAGGCCGACGGCGGCACCCTGTTCCTCGATGAAATCGGCGACATGCCGGCGGACACCCAGACGCGCTTGCTGCGGGTACTGGCGGACGGCGAGTTTTACCGCGTCGGCGGTCATGTGCCGGTGAAGGTCGATGTACGCATCATCGCCGCGACTCACCAGAATCTGGAAACCCTGGTGCACGCCGGAAAATTCCGTGAGGACTTGTTCCACCGCCTCAACGTGATCCGCATCCACATTCCACGGCTGTCGGACCGTCGCGAAGACATCCCGACCCTGGCCAAGCACTTCCTCAGCCGCGCCGCGCAAGAACTGGCGGTGGAGCCGAAGCTGCTGAAAAGCGAAACCGAGGAATACCTGAAAAACCTGCCATGGCCGGGCAACGTGCGTCAGCTGGAGAACACCTGCCGCTGGATCACCGTGATGGCTTCGGGTCGCGAAGTGCATATCAGCGACCTGCCGCCAGAGCTGCTGAGCCTGCCGCAGGACTCGGCACCGGTGACCAACTGGGAGCAGGCGCTGCGCCAGTGGGCCGACCAGGCTTTGGCACGCGGCCAATCGAGCCTGCTCGACAGCGCCGTGCCGGCCTTCGAGCGGATCATGATCGAAACCGCCCTCAAACACACCGCCGGCCGCCGCCGCGATGCTGCCGTACTGCTGGGCTGGGGACGTAATACCTTGACGCGCAAGATCAAGGAATTGGGAATGAAGGTTGATGGTGGGGATGATGATGAGGGTGAAGAGGGCTAAACAGCCTTTAGTTCTTCATTGACCGCCAGATCCAATCGCGGGCAAGCCCGCTCCCACAGGATTTTCAGTGGTTTCACCATCGCGTGAACACCGTTGAACCTTGTGGGAGCGGGCTTGCCCGCGATGCTTTTGGGGCCACCGTGCACCGCAGCAATGCACCGTGAACCGCAATCGCGCACAACAACCCGTCCCAAATCCCGTGCTCATCTGCAGAAAAAACCATACCGAAAAAACACAAAAGCCCCGGAATACGGGGCTTTCAGCACTATTCAGCGACTTTCCGCTTCAACTTTTCAAAAACTGGCACGCCCCCTGCAATAGTCCAATCAGTGATTCGATTCACTACCCAGTTTCGGGGACCTTGGTACAGGCAGGCCGGGGATTCCCCTCTTTACACCGGGCTCACACCGCAACAGCGACGAGCCCTCCCGTTTTGGGGTCCTTGGTACAGGCAGGCCGGGGATTCCCTCTTTACACCGGGCTCACGACGCAAAGCGCGAGCCCTCCCGTTTTGGGAACCTTGGTACAGGCAGGCCGGGGATTCCCTCTTTTATTGCTCTCGGAGATGGATCTCCAGCCGCCAGCGGTCATCGACCTCGCTACCGGCCCACTCGCCCTGCAGTGGCCGGGCCGCCACCACCGTCAGCAACAATCCCCCATCACTCAAACGCGTTCGCCAGTTCACGTCCTTGCCGTTGAGCTTGAGCTGACCTTTCTGTGCACGGCCTTCAGCCTCGAACAACAACGCAACACTGCCGTCGACCAACTCGCCGTGGGTTTTGGGTTCGTGGTTGAACCACACCAGCAGCCCATCATTGGTCACCTCGACCTGCTGCAAAATGCTGGGGTCGGGCGCAGTCAGACGACCGATCATCAGGCCGACCATCACCCCGACAATCGCCAGCGAAGCCATCACCCGCGGGAATAGTTTCGAACGGGCATCCGCTTGCGGCGTAGAATGCTGCTCATCTTTACCTTCGGAGCCGTGCATGTTTCACGTCATCCTTTTCCAACCAGAAATTCCGCCGAATACCGGCAACGTTATCAGGCTGTGCGCCAACAGTGGCTGCCACCTGCATTTGATCGAACCGCTGGGCTTCGAGATGGACGACAAGCGTCTGCGCCGGGCGGGCCTCGATTATCATGAGTATGCCACCCTGCAACGCCACGCAGACCTCGCCAGCTGTCTGGAAAGCCTCGGTCATCCTCGGCTGTTCGCCTTCACCACCAAAGGTTCGCGACCGTTCCATGATGTCAGCTTCGCCGAAGGCGATGCCTTCCTGTTCGGCCCGGAAAGCCGTGGCTTGCCAGCCGAAGTGCTCGACGCCCTGCCCGGCGAACAACGCCTGCGCCTGCCCATGCGCGAAGGCTGTCGCAGCCTGAACCTGTCCAACACCGTGGCCATCGCGGTGTACGAAGCCTGGCGTCAACTCGGTTTTAAATAACACCCCATAACAAATGTGGGAGCGGGCTTGCTCGCGAAGGGGTCATCAGCTTCAACATCAATGTTGACTGACACACCGCCTTCGCGAGCAAGCCCGCTCCCACATAGGACTTGCGTTGACGCACAGACCGCTTATTGAACGGTTGGAGTCTCGCCAGCCGCCTGCATGCGTTGCAGCTCTTGTGCGTACAGCGCGTCGAAGTTCACCGGGGCCAGCATCAGGGCCGGGAACGAACCGCGAGTCACCAGGCTGTCCAGGGTTTCGCGAGCGTACGGGAACAGGATGTTCGGGCAGAACGCGCCCAGGGTGTGGCTCATCGACGCCGCGTCCAGGTTCTTGATCAGGAAGATCCCGGCCTGTTGCACTTCGGCGATGAACGCCACCTCTTCACCGTTTTTCACGGTGACCGACAGGGTCAGCACCACTTCGTGGAAATCGCCTTCCAGCGCCTTCTGACGGGTGTTCAGATCCAGACCGACGCTCGGCTCCCACTGCTGGCGGAAGATCGCCGGGCTTTTCGGGGCTTCGAAGGACAAGTCACGTACGTAGATGCGCTGCAAGGAGAATTGCGGTGCGTTTTCTTCTTCGCTAGCTGCAGTGTTCTGTTGGTCAGTCATCTCAGATCCTTTCTGATCTCGGGTCTTATAGGGTTAGCTATTTCTAAGTAACGCAGTCAGGCCTTGAGCATGGCGTCGAGCTTGCCGGCGCGCTCCAGGGCAAACAAATCATCACAGCCGCCAACGTGGGTGCTGCCGATCCAGATCTGCGGCACGGACGTACGCCCGGCCTTCTGAGCCATCGCGGCACGCACCTGCGGCTTGCCATCGACCTTGATCTCTTCGAAGGCTACGCCTTTGTTCTCGAGCAGGTATTTGGCTCGCGAGCAATAAGGGCAGTAATCGCTGGAATAGACGACGACGTTGTTCATATCACTTCACCAGTGGCAGATTGTCGGCTTTCCAGCTGGAAATACCGCCAGACAGCTTGGCAGCGGTGAAACCGGCCTTCACCAGTTCACGGGCATGCGTGCCGGCAGTCTGGCCCATGGCGTCGACCAGGATAATGGTCTTGGCCTTGTGCTTTTCCAGTTCGCCAACGCGTGCGGTCAGTTTGTCTTGAGGGATGTTCAACGCGCCAACGATGTGACCGGCGGCGAAATCCTTGGTCGGACGAATGTCGACCACCACGCCTGCGTCCTTGTTGACCAGGCCGGTCAGTTCACCGGTGCTCAGGCTGCGGCCGCCGCCTTGCATCTGATAGGCCAATAGCAGGGCCGCCAGTACAACGAAGATACCCACGAGAATGTAGTGGTTGGTGGCGAATTGAATCAGGTGATCAACCATCGAAGGAGGTTCCAGGGCGTTAAAATGTCGGCCAGTATACACAGCCACTATGGTGGGCCAAACCCCGTCTGGCGGTGACGGCGCCGGAACTTCGCTTTAAACTGCCACTCCCTTTTCCATCGCCCTCTATTAACTCAGCCACGAGTGGAATCCATGACTACCACGCCTAAACCTTTGGTCCTGATTATTCTCGACGGCTTCGGTCACAGTGAGAGCCCTGAATCCAACGCCATCTATGCGGCGAAGAAGCCCGTACTGGACCGCCTGTGGGCCACCGCGCCCAACGGCCTGATCTCGGGCAGCGGCATGGACGTCGGCTTGCCGGACGGCCAGATGGGCAACTCTGAAGTTGGCCACATGAACCTCGGCGCCGGCCGGGTGGTGTATCAGGACTTTACCCGAGTGACCAAAGCGATCCGCGACGGCGAGTTCTTCGAGAACCCGACCATCTGCGCCGCGGTGGATAAAGCCGTTGCTGCCGGCAAAGCCGTGCACTTCATGGGGCTGCTGTCCGATGGCGGCGTTCACAGCCACCAGGACCACCTGATCGCCATGGCTGAGCTGGCCTTCAAGCGCGGCGCCGAAAAAATCTACCTGCACGCCTTCCTCGATGGCCGCGACACACCGCCGAAAAGCGCCCAGTCGTCGATCGAGTTGCTGGATGCGACCTTCCAGGCCCTCGGTAAAGGCCGGATCGCCAGCATCATTGGCCGTTATTACGCCATGGACCGCGACAACCGCTGGGATCGTGTGTCCCAGGCCTACAACCTGATTGTCGATGGCGCCAGCGAATTCAACGCCGCCACCGCTCAGGAAGGCCTGCAAGCCGCGTACGAACGTGGTGAGAGCGACGAATTCGTCAAAGCCACCAGCATCGGTGAGCCGGTGAAGGTCGAAGACGGCGACGCCGTGGTCTTCATGAACTTCCGCGCCGACCGTGCTCGCGAACTGACCCGCGTGTTCGTCGAAGACGATTTCAAGGAATTTGAACGTGCTCGCCAGCCAAAACTGGCAGGTTTCGTGATGCTGACCCAATACGCCGCCAGCATCCCCGCACCCTCGGCTTTCGCTGCGGGCAGCCTGGAAAACGTACTGGGCGATTACCTGGCGAAAAACGGCAAGACGCAGCTGCGCATTGCCGAAACCGAGAAGTATGCCCACGTGACCTTCTTCTTCTCCGGCGGCCGCGAAGAACCGTTCCCGGGCGAAGAACGCATCCTGATCCCGTCGCCGAAAGTCGCCACCTATGACTTGCAGCCCGAGATGAGCGCCCCGGAAGTCACCGACCGCATCGTCGATGCCATTGAAAACCAGCGTTACGACGTGATCGTGGTCAACTACGCCAACGGCGACATGGTCGGTCACAGTGGCGTATTCGAGGCGGCGGTGAAAGCTGTGGAATGCCTGGACACCTGCGTCGGCCGTATCGTCACGGCGCTGGAAAAAGTCGGCGGCGAAGCCCTGATTACCGCCGACCACGGCAACGTCGAGCAAATGTCCGACGCCACCACCGGCCAGGCCCACACGGCCCACACCACCGAGCCGGTGCCGTTCATCTATGTCGGCAAGCGTGACTTGAAGGTTCGCGAAGGCGGCGTGCTGGCCGACGTGGCACCGACCATGCTGAAGTTGTTGGGGCTTGAGAAGCCAGTAGAAATGACCGGAACTTCGATTCTGGTGTAATCCGCTTCTTCAAAAACACCGCCAAACCCTGTGGGAGCGGGCTTGCCCGCGATAGCGATCTGACAGCCAACCGCTATGTAGAATGTCAGGACGTCATCGCGGGCAAGCCCGCTCCCACATTGGTTTTCAGTGTTTTTCACTCCAGTTATCACACAGCCCCAATTGGGCGTTTTTTTTGCAGCGTGGGGCGGGCATACTAGGCCCGTCCCTTTCCCTGGTGTCGCCCGCCTCTATGCTTCGCGTCCTGATAGCCCTCGCTCTGACATGCCTGCTCCAACCGGCCTTTGCCGACGAGCGTACGCAAACCCAACAACAGTTGGACGCCACGCGTCAGGACATTGCCGAGCTGAAAAAACTGCTGGGCAAGCTCCAAGAAGAAAAATCCGGGGTGCAGAAAGACCTCAAGGGCACCGAAACCGAGATGGGCAAGCTCGAGAAGCAGGTAGAGGCACTGCAAAAAGAGCTGAAGAAAAGCGAATCCGAGCTGCAGCGACTCGATGCCGAGAAAAAAAAACTCCAGAGCGCGCGCATTGAACAGCAACGACTGATCGCCATCCAGGCCCGCGCGGCCTATCAGAATGGCCGCCAGGAGTACCTGAAACTGCTGCTCAACCAGCAGAACCCGGAAAAATTCGCCCGCACCCTCACCTATTACGACTACCTGAGCCAGGCCCGCCTGGAGCAGTTGAAGAATTTCAACGAGACCCTGCGCCAACTGGCCAATGTCGAAAAAGACATCGCCATGCAGCAAGCGCAATTGCTGGTGCAGAAAAGCAGCCTCGACAGCCAGCGCGACGAACTCGACAAGGTCCGCAAAGAGCGCCAGCAAGTCCTGGCCAAGCTCAATGACGACGTGAAGGCTCGAGACCAGAAACTGGCCGCCCGCGAGCAGGATCAGGCGGACCTGTCTAAAGTCCTTAAAACCATTGAAGAAACCCTGGCCCGTCAGGCCCGTGAGGCAGAAGAAGCGCGACAAAAAGCGCTGATCGCCCAGCAGGAAGCCGAAAAAAAGCGGTTACGTGAGGCTCAGGCTGAAGCAGACGCCAGCGACGCCCCACGCAAACCCGCCAAATCGACGCCCGGCGCTCTGGTTTCAAGTTCAGGCGAGACCTTTGGCGGTCCTTTTGCCTCCACTCGCGGCAAACTTCCATGGCCGGTTGATGGTCGACTGCTGGCGCGCTTCGGTGAAACCCGTGGCGACGATGCCCGCACCAAGTGGGACGGCGTGATGATCAGCGCCTCCGCCGGCAGCCAGGTGCATGCCGTTCACGGCGGTCGCGTGGTGTTTGCCGACTGGCTGCGTGGTGCCGGGCTGCTGGTGATTCTCGATCACGGCAACGGTTTTTTGAGTCTTTACGGTCACAACCAGACGCTGCTCAAGTCTGCGGGTGACGTGGTAAAAGCCGGTGAGTCCATCTCCACTGTCGGTAACAGTGGCGGGCAGGACACACCAGCGCTGTATTTCGCTATTCGTCAGCAGGGTCACCCGAGTGACCCGGCGCAATGGTGCCGCGCGCAAGGATAGGCGTTGAGTCACCTACATTAGGAGTTCGTTCGACATGCTGCATTTGTCCCGCCTTACCTCGCTGGCCCTGACGATCGCCCTGGTGATCGGCGCGCCTCTGGCGTTCGCCGCTCAGCCGGCCCCGGCGGTCGCGCCTGCCGGCACCGCTGCGACCACCAAGGCGCCATTGCCGCTGGACGAGTTGCGCACCTTTGCCGAAGTCATGGATCGGATCAAGGCAGCCTATGTAGAACCGGTAGACGACAAGACCCTGCTGGAAAACGCCATCAAAGGCATGCTCAGCAACCTTGACCCGCACTCCGCCTACCTGGGCCCGGAAGACTTCACTGAGTTGCAGGAAAGCACCAGCGGCGAATTCGGCGGCCTGGGCATCGAAGTCGGCGCGGAAGACGGTTTCATCAAAGTGGTTTCGCCCATCGATGACACCCCGGCCTCCAAGGCTGGCATCCAGGCTGGCGACTTCATCGTCAAGATCAACGGCCAGCCGACTCGCGGCCAGAGCATGACCGAAGCCGTGGACAAGATGCGCGGCAAGATCGGCCAGAAGATCACCCTGACCCTGGTGCGCGACGGCGGCACCCCGTTCGACGTGACCCTGGTCCGCGCCACCATCCAGGTGAAAAGCGTCAAGAGCCAGCTGCTGGAATCCGGCTACGGCTACATCCGCATCACCCAATTCCAGGTCAAGACCGGCGAAGAGGTCTCCAAGGCCTTGGCCAAGCTGCGCAAGGACAATGGCAAGAAGCTCAGCGGCATCGTCCTCGACCTGCGTAACAACCCGGGTGGCGTGCTGCAATCGGCGGTGGAAGTGGTCGACCACTTCATCACCAAAGGCCTGATCGTCTACACCAAGGGCCGCATTGCCAACTCCGAACTGCGCTTCTCCGCCACCGGCAAAGACGAAAGCGAAGCCGTGCCAATGGTCGTGCTGATCAACGGCGGCAGCGCCTCGGCCTCGGAAATTGTCGCCGGCGCCCTGCAGGATCAGAAACGCGCGGTGGTCATGGGCACCACCAGTTTCGGCAAAGGCTCGGTCCAGACCGTGTTGCCGCTGAACAACGACCGCGCCCTGAAAATCACCACGGCGCTGTACTACACGCCGAACGGCCGCTCGATCCAGGCTCAGGGCATCGTCCCGGACATCGAAGTGCGCAAGGCCAAGATCACCAACGAGCAGGACGGCGATTACTTCAAGGAAGCCGATCTGCAAGGTCACTTGGGCAATGGCAACGGCGGCGCCGACAAACCGACAGGTTCCGGCGGCAAAGCCAAAGCCATGCCGCAGGATGACGATTACCAGTTGGCCCAGGCCCTGAGCCTGCTCAAAGGACTGAGCATTACCCGCGGCCACTAAGATGCGCCTGCGGTTACTACTCGGCCTGCTGTGCAGTCTGGCGGGAGTTGCTCACGCGGCGCCCGCCACGGCAGCGGCTACACCTCACAAGGCTTATCTGAGCCTGATCATCGATGACCTGGGGCAGAACCTGCCCCGGGATCGCCGCGTGCTGGCCCTGCCCGGCCCGGTCACCACGGCGATCATGCCCGACACACCCCACGCCACCGAGTTCGCCCGCCAAGCCCATCGTGCCGGCAAGACTGTCATCTTGCATATGCCCATGGACCCGGCAACCGGGCCATTCGCCTGGCACCCCGAGCTACCCCTCGAAGAACTCGAGAAGCGCCTGAACGCGGCGTTCACGGTGGTGCCATACGCAGCTGGCATCAACAACCATATGGGCAGCCGCATGACCGCTCAACAACCGGCCATGGCCTGGTTGATGGCGGACTTGCAGCGTCGGCACAAGTTCTTCGTCGACAGCCGCACCAGTGCGCAAACGGTGGCCGCCGCCGAGGCGCAGAAGATTGGCTTGGCGAGTGTTTCGCGGGATGTGTTTCTGGATGACGAGCCCACCGAAGCGGCGATCTTCACGCAGCTACAGACGGCGATCAGCCTGGCACGCAAGCAGGGCTCGGCAGTGATGATCGGGCATCCGTATCCGCAGACACTGGCGGTGCTGGAGCGCGAACTGCCCAAGCTCAAGGCGCAGGGAATTGACTGGATCGACATCAAATTGATGATCAGCGTACGCGGCAATCGCGCGACAGCCGCGCATGGCAAGGATGGCGTCTATCGCTAACTTGCCGTACCTCAGAACCAATGTGGGAGCGGGCTCGCTCGCTAATGCAGTGTGTCAGGCAACATTAATGTCGCTTGATACACCCTCTTCGCGAGCAAGCCCACTCCCACAGTGATTTGCGTAAGGTACAAGGTTCGGTATTCGGGTTTAGAGATACCGCGCCATGATGTCGTCCACTACGCCTTCCTTGCGCAACTGATCCAGCGCAGCCTGCAGCTTGGCCACGGTTTCATCCGGCACGTCCTTGTTCAGCGCCAGGTATAGCTCGGCGCTATTGAAGCGCAGCACGGTCTTGAGCCCGGTTACTCCGTCCTGCCGCGCCAGGTAACGCCCGGCCGGATCGCCAGTGGCCCACAGGTCAATCTGACCGTTAACCAGTTTCTTCGCGTTGTCCTGATCGCGCAGCACCACAATCGGCTTCAGCCCTTGCTTGGCCAGTGTCTCGGCAATCGCATCGCCCTTGTAAGCGCCGATTTTGTATTTACGCGCCTGCTCCAGCGACTCGAGGGTGATCTTGCTATCGGCCTTGGCCAGCATGATCCAGTCATCCGGGCCGATCGGGCCGACCCACTTGAAGAGATTCTCACGGTCCGGCAACCGCGCCATCACGAACACACCATAACCGGGTTGTTCCAGGGCGAGTTTGTAGATTCGCTCCCAAGGGAAACGCAGCGTCAGGCTGTAGGGGACATTGGCGCGCTTGAACATCTCGCGGACGATGTCCACGGCGATGCCGTTGATGTTCTCGTCCTGGGCGAAGTTCTTGCCGTTCTTCGCCATGTTGTATGGCGGGAAGTTTTCCGTCAGCAGCACCAGGCCGGTGTCGGGACTTTCTTCGGCATGAACTCCGTTGATAAACAACAGTGAAGCACTGGCGAGAACAAGAAGAAGTCGTTTCAGCATGTCGGGCTACCGGAATCCATGGCGTGGCCCAAGAGTGCCTTGAGCCCGCCATGCTGTCCACTGGCCTGTATGTTTAACGCATCACGATGCCGCGATGAGCCATGTAGGCCTTGGCTTCCTGCACGGTGTATTCGCCGAAGTGGAAAATACTTGCCGCCAATACCGCACTGGCGTGGCCTTCGAGAATACCGTCAGCCAAATGCTGCAGGTTGCCGACGCCACCTGAGGCGATCACCGGAATCCCCAGCGCATCACTGATAGCGCGGGTGACGCCCAGGTCGAAACCGTTTTTCATGCCGTCCTGGTCCATGCTGGTCAGCAGGATTTCACCGGCACCGAGGCCTTCCATCTTCTTCGCCCACTCAACGGCGTCGAGGCCGGTTGGCTTGCGACCACCGTGGGTGAAGATTTCCCAGCGCGGGGGTTCGCCCGGGCCGGAAACTTTCTTGGCGTCGATCGCGACGACAATGCACTGCGAGCCGAAATGCTGCGCCGCTTCGCCGACGAATTCCGGGTTGAACACTGCAGCGGTGTTGATCGAGACCTTGTCCGCGCCGGCATTCAACAGGTTACGGATGTCTTGCACGGTGCGCACGCCGCCGCCCACGGTCAGCGGGATGAACACCTGGCTGGCCATGCGTTCGACGGTGTGCAGCGTGGTGTCGCGGCCGTCGACGCTGGCAGTGATGTCGAGAAAGGTAATCTCGTCAGCACCCTGCTCGTCGTAGCGACGGGCGATTTCCACCGGGTCGCCGGCGTCGCGAATGTTCTCGAACTTGACGCCCTTGACCACCCGGCCGTTATCCACGTCCAGGCAAGGGATGATGCGTTTGGCCAGCGCCATGGTGAGTCCTCAGCCTTTGTACGAATCGCAGAAAGCTTGCGCTTCAGCGACATCGAGGGTGCCTTCGTAGATCGCCCGGCCGGTGATGGCGCCGATGATGCCTGGTGCCTTGGCGTCGAGCAGCGACTTGATGTCACCCAGATTGTGGATACCGCCGGATGCAATGACCGGGATCTTCGTCGCGGCAGCCAGAGCAGCGGTGTAAGAGACGTTGCAGCCCTGCATCATGCCGTCTTTGGCGATGTCGGTATAAACGATCGCGGACACGCCGTCGGCTTCGAATTGCCTGGCCAGGTCGATGACCTGCACGGTGCTGATTTCAGCCCAGCCGTCGGTGGCGACAAAACCGTCTTTGGCATCGAGGCCGACAATCACCTTGCCTGGGAACGCGCGGCAGGCTTCGGCGACGAAGGCCGGATCTTTCACGGCCTTGGTGCCGATGATCACGTAGCTCACACCCGCTTTCACGTAGTGTTCGATGGTTTCCAGGGAACGGATACCGCCGCCGATCTGAATCGGCAGGTTCGGGTAGCGCTTGGCGATGGCGGTGACCACTTCGCCGTTGACCGGCTGGCCTTCGAACGCACCGTTCAGGTCGACCAGATGCAGACGACGGCAACCGCCCTCCACCCACTTGGCAGCCATGCTCACCGGGTCATCGGAGAACACTGTGGAATCTTCCATGCGGCCCTGGCGCAGACGAACACAGGCACCGTCTTTGAGATCGATAGCGGGAATAATCAGCATCTGGCAAACCTTCAAATTCGAGTGTTCAGCTTCGCTCGGAAATCAGTTTTTCTCGAGCGCCCACAGGTCGCTTTCGATGCTTTCGAACCTCTCTTTGAGGTGCGTCTGCACATCGAAAATCGCCCTGTTGTAATAGTGCGGAGCAATTTCGCGGGTAAACAGCTCAAGGATTTCAGCCGCTTCGAACGAACCCAGGTCCAGTTCGAAACGGTCTTCCATGAAGCGCTTGATCTTGTGATTGGCCTCGCTCTCCTGCTCGGGAGTGAGGGTCAGGATCGGCGGCTTCTTCTTGACGGCCATTTACCAGCGGCCATCCCACGCGGCGAAGTTCTGCAGCAATTGCAGGCCGTGGGTATGGCTCTTCTCCGGGTGAAACTGCACGGCGAAACGCGAGCCATCGGCCAGCGCAGCAGCGAAATCGACCCCGTAGTGACCGCTACCGACCACCTGCCGCGCATTGGCGGCAGCGATGTAGTAGCTGTGCACAAAGTAGAAACGCGCCAGGTCCGGAATGTTGTGCCACAACGGGTGAGTCACCGTCTGCTTCACTTCGTTCCAGCCCATGTGCGGCACTTTCAAATGTTCGCCGTCTTCGTGCAGATCCTTGCCGAAAAACTTCACCTGGCCCGGAAACAGACCGATGCAGCCGACGCCGTCGTTCTCTTCGCTGTGGTCAAGCAAGGCTTGCATGCCGACACAGATGCCGAGGAATGGACGATCCTGGCTGACTTCACGCACCAGCGTGTCGAAACCCAGACGACGGATCTCCGCCATGCAATCGCGAATTGCGCCGACCCCAGGGAATACCACCCGGTCGGCTTCGCGAATCACGTCGGCATCGCTGGTGATCAGGACCTTGCCGGCACCGACGTGCTCGAGGGCCTTGGCCACCGAGTGCAGGTTGCCCATGCCGTAATCGATAACCGCGACCGTCTGCATTACAGAACGCCTTTGGTCGAAGGCATTTGCCCGGCCATGCGGTCATCCAGCTCCACAGCCATGCGCAACGCGCGGCCGAAAGCCTTGAACACAGTCTCGATCTGGTGGTGGGTGTTGTGCCCACGCAGATTGTCGATGTGCAGGGTGACGTTGGCGTGGTTGACGAAGCCCTGGAAAAACTCCTGGAACAGGTCAACGTCGAAGCCGCCGACGGTAGCGCGGGTATACGGAACATGCATCTGCAGGCCAGGACGGCCGGAGAAATCGATCACCACACGCGACAGCGCTTCATCGAGCGGCACGTAGGCGTGGCCGTAGCGACGGATGCCTTTCTTGTCGCCGATGGCTTTGGTGAAGGCCTGACCCAGGGTGATACCGACGTCTTCCACCGTATGGTGGTCGTCGATATGCAGGTCGCCCTTGCTGACAATATCCAGGTCGATCAGCCCGTGACGGGCGATCTGGTCCAGCATGTGCTCAAGAAAAGGCACACCGATATCAAATCGGGCCTTTCCGGTGCCATCCAGGTTGATCGAGGCTTTGATCTGGGTTTCCAGAGTGTCGCGCTCGACAGACGCCATACGTTCGGCCATCACCAGCTCCGCAAAAAATCATTGGGGCGAAAAAGGCAGCCATTATAGGGTCGCGGGCGCTAAACAGAAACACGGGAGGTGATATCACTGACGGAGTGAACCCCGTGTTGTCGGGGATAGACATGTCCGTACAAGCAGGTGAACACAAAGTTTGTGTCCATGGAGATCAATGTGGGAGCGGGCTTGCTCGCGAAAGCGGTGTGCCAGGCAACATCGATGTCGACTGACACGACCTCTTCGCGAGCAACCCTGCTCCCACAGGGTTATGCGTTAGTGAAACAATACCGCTGTTTTCTGCAGGGTCACCCAAACACCCCACGCCAACGGAATCCCCACCACCAGCCACGCAGCCACGGCCAACGGCTTGGTGCCTGCATCCGCTTTCCACTCCAGCACGGTGCTGGCGTCAGCACCCTTGTCGTGGCCCAGCGCCTGTTCGGCGGCCAGTTCAGCATCGGTCATGAAGTACTTGTCGGCCACCGGGCGCACCAGCAGGTTGCAGATGAAACCCAGCACCAGCAGGCCAGCGAGGATGTACAGAGTGATGTCGTATGCCGCGGCACGTTCGACGCCGATGCTCAGCTGATATTCACGCAGGTAGTTCACCAACACCGGCCCCAACACACCCGCCGCCGCCCAGGCTGTCAGCAGACGACCGTGGATCGCGCCGACCATTTGCGTACCGAACAAGTCCGCGAGATAGGCAGGAACAGTCGCAAAACCACCGCCGTACATCGACAGGATGATGCAGAACGCCGCCACGAACAGCGCAACGCTGCCCAGGTGACCGAGGTTCGGGATCAGTGCATACAGGGCGAAACCCAGGGCGAAGAACACAAAATAGGTGTTTTTGCGGCCCAGGTAGTCCGAGAACGAAGCCCAGAAGAACCGGCCACCGATGTTGAACAGGCTCAGCAAACCGGTGAAACCGGCGGCGATGGCAGCGATCGACACCAGTTGCGAAGCGTCCAGTTGACCGAACGTCAGGTCGTTGCCAAGCAATTTACCGGCGAACACTTCCTGCAACAGCGGCGAAGCCATGCCGAGGATGCCGATACCCGCCGAAACGTTCAGGCACAGCACCAGCCATACCAGACGGAATTGTGGGGTTTTCCACGCCACATTCACGTGGACGTGCCGGTGAGTGATCATCGCGTTCGAAGCTTTTTTCGCCGGAGCCGT
This sequence comes from Pseudomonas sp. DF5, assembly GCF_058148225.1. NCBI lineage: Bacteria > Pseudomonadati > Pseudomonadota > Gammaproteobacteria > Pseudomonadales > Pseudomonadaceae > Pseudomonas > Pseudomonas sp. DF5. The sequence goes on along the minus strand of NZ_JBYVYM010000021.1, from coordinate 38,357 downwards.
CCAGCCTTCAGGCTTCCAGCCGGTTGGCGGAACGCGGTAGGACAGTGCGCCACCGATCATGAACACGAAGTAGATCGCGGCCATCACCAGGAAGCTCTGCCATACACCGACGCTGGTTGGCGAAGCAAAGTGGCCCATCAGGGCCGCAGCCAGTGGAGCGCCGACCATCGCGCCACCACCGAAACCCATGATCGCCATGCCGGTCGCCATGCCGCGCTTGTCCGGGAACCACTTGATCAGAGTCGAGACCGGCGAAATGTAACCCAGCCCCAGGCCGATACCGCCAATGACCCCGGAGCCGATCCACATCAGCCAGATCTGGTGGGTATAGACCCCCAACGCCGAAATCAGCAGACCGCCACACCAGCACAGTGCCGACACAACACCGGCCTTGCGAGGACCTGCGTGTTCCAGCCAGCCGCCCCAGATCGCTGCCGAGCAGCCGAGGAAGATGAAGAACAGGGTGTAGATCCAGCCGAGCATCGAGATCGGCCAGTCGCATTGCGACGAAAAGACCTGAGCGATAAAGCTCATGTCCGGCGCGCAAGTCACGGCTTTGGTGACGCCCAAAGCTTTGGACAGCGGCAACCAGAACACCGAAAAGCCGTAGGCCATGCCGATGCAGAGGTGGATGGCCAGCGCGGCCGGTGGTACAAGCCAGCGGTTAAAACCGGGCTTGGCGATGATGCGTTCCTTGGACAGGAACGCGGGCCGGTCGGCAAAGCCGTCCGCCGTGATGCTCGTAGTCATGGTGTTTCCCCCAATTATTAGTAGGGTTCGCCAGCCGCTCCTCACCCCCAGCCTTTATGCACGCAGACATGACTGTTTTTAGGTGAAGCTTCATTTTGGTGCGACATCGCGTCGCAGAAGGACGGACGAACGGGCAAAGGTTACCATTTGCAGGTGACAGAAAAACCAAACTGATATCACCTTTTGTATGTCATCTGATCTCGTACCACTGGAAGACATGTTTTCAGCCTGCGGGACCGTATAAACCTTTCAAGGGAGACACCATGCCGATCATCGTCGAGCTGCTGAACCAGGCCACTTATCAGGATCAGCAGGACCTGCAGAAGATCTACCGCGATGCCCCGGACTGGCTGTTTGCGCCGTTTACAGGGGATGCGGAGCTGATCGAAGGCTGTCTACGGGACAGTTCGCTGATTGTCGGGCGTTTCAATGATCGGTTGCTGGGCGCAGCACGTTTGCAACGGCACCAGGACGTCTGGCATTTGTCCCATTTATGCGTACGAAAAATCACCCGTCGTCGTGGTGTTGCCGAGCGTCTGGTGAGCGAAGCGCAGAAAATGGCATCGCAATCGGGCGCGACATTGCACCTGCTGGCACCCGCCGGGCACCTAGAAGCCCAGGCGCTGGCGGCTAAGCTGAAGGTGCCGCTGGATGTGCTCGCGACGTGATCGCTGACCGGTCGGCCACTTCGGGGCGCTATACTCCCCGGCTAAATTTCGAATTCGACTAATACAAGGACTCGCCCATGAAAGCGTTCGGCAAAATCCTGGGTCTGGTACTTCTCGGGCTGTTGCTGATCATTGTGGCGCTGGGCTTTGCCCTGACCCACTTCTTCGATCCCAACGACTACAAAGACGAGATTCGCCAGATTGCCCGCGACAAGGCCCACATCGAGCTGACGCTCAATGGCGACATCGGCTGGAGCCTGTTCCCCTGGCTGGGCCTGGAATTGCACGAAGCCAGTGTGGCGACCCTGGCCAAGCCCACCGAGCCGTTTGCCGACCTGCAGATGCTCGGTCTGTCGGTCCGCGTGATTCCGCTGCTGCGCCGCGAAGTGCAGATGAGCGATGTGCGCGTCGAAGGCCTGAACCTGCGCCTGAACCGTGACAAGGACGGCCATGGCAACTGGGAAGACATCGGCAAGGTGCCGGTGCCGGCACCTGCGGCTGCGACGACCTCGACCACAACGCCCGCCACCACCGGCGAACCCGCACCAACGACCACCGCCCAGGCCGAAAAACCGGCTCAACCGGTCCGTCTGGACATCGACAGCCTGACTGTCAACAACGCCCGTGTTGAGTACAACGACGAGAAAACCGGCAAGCAGTTCAGCGCCGAAAGCATCCAGCTAAGCACCGGCCCGGTCCATGATTCGACCAACATCCCGGTCAAACTCACGGCGTTCCTGGGTACCAACCAACCGGTTCTGCGAGTACGGACCGAGCTGGCTGGCGAGCTGCGTTTCGAGCGTGCGCTGCAGCGCTACAAATTCGAAGACATGAAATTCTCCGGCGAAGTATCTGGCGATCCGCTGCAAGGCAAGACCATGACCTTCGCCGCTCAAGGTCAATTGCTGCTGGACAAGGCCGCCAACGTCGCCGAATGGACCGGCATCAAGATCTCCGCCAACCAGTTGCGCGCCTTGGGTGAACTGAAAGCCAACGACCTCGACAAGACCCCGCAAATCAGCGGTGGCCTGTCGATTGCCCAATTCGATCTGGCGAAATTCGTCGACAGCATCGGCCAGAAACTCCCGGCGATGGCCGAAGGTAGCCTGAGCAAAGTTGAACTGGTCAGCCAGGTTGCCGGCACGCCGACCAGCCTGTCGCTCGACAACCTCAACCTGAAACTCGACGACAGCAACTTCAGCGGCCGCATCGCCATTGAAGACTTCGCCAAGCAATCGCTGCGGGCAACCCTCAAGGCAGACACCTTCAACGTCGACCGTTACCTGCCGCCGAAATCCGCCGAAGCCAACAGCGCAACGCAGGTGCGCAAGGCTGAAGTGGCCAGCACCGAGGCCGATGCTCTGGCCGGCCCTGGCAGCACACCGCTACCGCCATCACCGACCAAAGGCCCGTGGAGCAGCGACCGTCTGTTCCCGGTGGAACGCCTGAGCAAACTCGATGTGGACGCCGACCTGACCTTCGAACAACTGACCCTCGACAAACTGCCGATCCAGAACGCGGCGCTCAAAGCCAACGGCCAGGGCGGCTTGCTGACCCTGGAGAACCTGCGCGGCGATCTGTACGACGGTAACTTCGAAGCCAAGGGCACCCTGGATGTGCGCCAGCAAGTGCCGGCGCTGAACATGCAGACGCGCATCAACAACGTGCCGGTGGAGAAAATCCTCGAGGGCCAGGGGAAAAATCCACCGGTCAAAGGCCAGGTCACGCTCAACAGCACCCTGACCGGCAGTGGCAATAGCGAGAGCGCGCTGATCGACAGCCTCAACGGCAACGCCAGCTTCGTCATCAACAACGGCATGCTGCTCAATGCCAACCTTGAGCAACAACTGTGCAAAGGCATCGCCACCCTGAATCGCAAAACCCTCAGTGGCGAACCACGGGGCAAGGACACTCCCTTCGAGGAGCTCAAGGGCAACCTGACTTTGCGCAACGGCGTGGCCAATAACCCGGACCTGAAAGTGCGCGTCCCGGGCATGACCGTGAACGGTAACGGCGACATCGACCTGCGGGTGCTGGGCATGGATTACCGCCTGGGCATCATCGTCGAAGGCGACAAGAGCGACATGCCGGACCCGGCCTGTCAGGTCGGCGAGAAATTCGTCGGCATCGAATGGCCGCTGCGCTGCCGTGGCCCGCTGGAGCTGGGCGCCAAGGCTTGCCGCCTCGACAGCGAACGCATGAGCCAGGTCGCCAGCAAACTGGCCGGCGAGCGCATCAGCGAAAAAATCGACGAGAAGCTTGGCGATAAAGTCAGCCCGGAACTGAAAAACGCGCTCAAGGGGCTGTTCAAGCGATGAGAGCCGAGCAGTTTTCAACGGCCGTACTGGATTGGTACGACCGCCATGGCCGCCACGATTTGCCTTGGCAACAGGGCATCACCCCTTACCGGGTATGGGTCTCGGAAATCATGTTGCAGCAGACCCAGGTCAGCACGGTGCTGAACTACTTCGACCGGTTCATGGCCTCGCTGCCAACCGTCGAAGCCTTGGCCGCAGCACCGGAAGACGAAGTACTGCACCTGTGGACCGGCCTCGGTTACTACACCCGCGCGCGCAACCTGCAAAAGACCGCGAAGATTGTGGTCGCCGAATATGGCGGCGAGTTTCCCCGTGATGTGGAAAAACTCACCGAGCTGCCGGGTATCGGCCTGTCCACCGCCGGGGCGATTGCCAGCCTGAGCATGGGTATCCGCGCGCCGATCCTCGACGGCAACGTCAAACGGGTGCTGGCGCGTTTTACCGCGCAAGAGGGTTATCCGGGCGAGCCGAAGGTCGCCAAACAGCTGTGGGCCAACGCTGAGCGCTTCACGCCGCATGATCGGGTCAACGCCTACACCCAGGCGATGATGGATCTGGGCGCCACGCTCTGCACCCGCAGCAAGCCGAGCTGCCTGCTTTGCCCGTTGGAAAAGGGCTGCGAAGCACACATGCTCGGCCTGGAAACCCGCTACCCGATCCCCAAGCCACGCAAAGCCGTGCCACAGAAGCGCACGCTGATGCCGATGCTCGCCAACGGCGACGGCGCGATTCTGCTTTACCGACGCCCGTCCACGGGCCTGTGGGGCGGTCTCTGGAGCCTGCCGGAACTCGATGACCTCGACGACCTGCAACATCTGGCCTCGCAGCACTCGCTGGAACTGGGCAGCCAGCAGGCACTGCCGAGCCTGGTGCACACCTTCAGCCATTTTCAGTTATCCATCGAACCCTGGCTGGTGCAGGTCCAGGAGGCCGGTCATCACGTGGCCGAGGCCGACTGGCTCTGGTATAACCTCGCCACCCCGCCGCGCCTGGGCCTTGCCGCCCCGGTCAAAACCTTGCTCGAACGCGCGGCCGCCGTATTGAACGCAGGAGAGTCGTCATGACCCGCACCATCATGTGCCGCAAGTACAAAGAAGAACTACCCGCCCTGGAGCGCGCTCCATTCCCGGGTGCAAAAGGTCAGGACATTTTTGACCACGTCTCGGCCAAGGCCTGGGCCGACTGGCAGAAACACCAGACCCTGCTGATCAACGAAAAACGCCTGAACATGATGAACGCCGAAGACCGCAAATACCTTCAGGGTGAGATGGACAAGTTCTTTTCCGGCGAGGAATACGCCAAGGCTGAAGGCTACGTTCCACCTGCTCAATAATTGATCAAAATCCGGGGTCGGCACGTAAGCGACGGTAATAATTAAATATTTTTTGAAAACTTGCTTGACGACCCCCTGAAAAACCCGTTTAATGCGCCCCGTTGCCCAGATAGCTCAGTCGGTAGAGCAGGGGATTGAAAATCCCCGTGTCGGCGGTTCGATTCCGTCTCTGGGCACCAAATACCGAAAACCCTGAATCGCAAGATTCAGGGTTTTTTTATGCCTGCGATTTAATCAGACATCACGCAGCCACCTCTTTTAACTAGTTTACACCGCCCCAGTGGAAAACCAGGTTGCGAGCGGCACCACTGCCCACATCCGCCGTATCACGCCGCACCTCACCTTTATGTGTGGCGACAACGGTGTACTTGCCGGCAGGCAGCTGAACGTAAACCAACGGTCCGGCCTCACTCAGCGTCAGCACGGTCTGCCCTGTGGCTTTTTGAATAACCAGATCCACATCGGGAACGTATTCGTCCTGAGGCCCGGTGGAGAAGGTCATGTGCAGGTTGTAGCCCTTGGTTTGCTGAATGGCCTTAGCCTCGTCCTCTCCAATCCCCCCGGACAGGTAGGTAATCCCGTTTTGTTGTTGCTGCTGGACTTGCACGGCTGAGCTGTCGATTGGCTCAAGGCTGGCGGCGTTAAGCGCGACTGGCAACAGCAGTACGCCGACAGCGGCGATGGGCAGCATGAATGAATGGACGTACTTCATGATGGCGACTCCCGGGTTACGTAGAACCCACTCGTTACTCCTTTTAGATTTATCGCCGAATACTCAAGTTTTAGATCGATTCGGAATTGAGCTCACTGCGAATCGGACTACACGATTTACTCCTCAAGTACGAGCTGTATTCGGTGGTGTCCTGCAAGACGAATCCGATATTTCCTTCCGATTTACCAGCAGCGCCCGGCATCGTCGACTATCGCTCTCCTGCCATCCTCTTGCGTCTGTTTCCAGCTGCGGAAGATGTCATGAGCCACCTCAAACCCGATAACACTCAAGATCCACAAATGGCTTCACTGCTCGGCAGTCTTGGCGAACTGATCCGTGAAGCGCGTCAAAAGGTCCTGAGAGCGGTCGATACCGTTCAGGTGCAAACCTGTTGGCAGATCGGCCGGCATATTGTGGAATTCGAACAGGAAGGCGCTCGGCGGGCGGCTTATGGCAAGCAGCTGCTGTCGACATTGGCGCATGCACTGACAGCGGAGTTTGGGAAAGGCTTCGACGCCTCCAATCTCCGCTACATGCGCCAGTTCTATCAAGCATTCCCGATTCGTGACGCACTGCGTCACGAATTGAGCTGGACCCACTACCGCAGACTGCTACGAGTCGATAACGACAACGCTCGCCACTGGTACATGAACGAATCAGCACTCCAGAACTGGTCAAGTCGCGCCCTTGAGCGCCAGATCAACACCCTCTACTACGAACGCCTGCTGGCGAGCCGCGACCGGGTTGCCGTCAAGCAGGAAGCCGCCACCAACATCCAGCAAATGAACGCCAGCCCTCGGGATTTCATCCGGGACCCCGTGCTACTGGAGTTTCTCGGCCTGCCCAATGCGGGCCTGGTTCAGGAAAGCGAACTTGAACAAGCACTGATCGATCAACTTCAGGGTTTTCTGCTCGAACTGGGCAAAGGCTTCGCCTTCATCGCTCGCCAGCAACGCATCAGTACCGAGAGCAAAGACTTCTACATCGACCTGGTGTTCTACAACTACCTGCTCAAGTGCTTCGTCATCTTCGACCTCAAGCGTGGCGTACTGACCCACCAGGATGTCGGCCAGATGGACATGTATGTACGCATGTACGACGACCTCAAGCGCGGACCGGACGACCGCCCCACCGTCGGCCTCATTCTCTGCGCGCAAAAAGATGAATCGGTGGTGCGCTATTCAGTGCTGCAAGGCAATGAACAGCTGTTCGCAAGTACCTACAGACTGGTGCTGCCGAGTGAGGAGGAACTTCGCACAGAACTGGATCGGGAATGGGCGGTGCTTGAGGAACGGTTACTCAAGCGCCCCCGATAAGCGCGGGCAGATTGTTCATAAACGGCATGACGACTATGGTGAGTAACTCGTCGCAAAGGTTCAAAGCCGATGAACTTACAGGACATACCCTCACTGGCACCGACGCAACTCGAGTTGCCGTTGCCCACCCGCACACCCGGCGAATCCTTCAAGGAACCCGCCGCCGATGGCTTCCTCCTTGGCGGCTTCACCTGGCGGCACACCCATCAAGACCCAACTCGCCCGGTGGTGATCATCAACGCCGCCACCTCTGTCCGTTGCCGGCACTATTCGCGCTTCGCCGATTACCTGTTCGCCAACGGCTTTGATGTGATCACTTATGACTACCGTGGCATCGGCGAGTCGCGTCCCGCATCGCTGAAAGGGCTTGAGGCCACATGGTCCGACTGGGGCGCGCTGGATTTCGAGGCGATGCTGCAAAGAGCGCAACGCGTATTTGCGGGACAACCCATCAATGTCGTCGGCCACAGCTTCGGCGGCTGTGCTGCGGGGCTGGGGGCCTCCGGGCATTTGATCCGACGCCTGGTGACAGTGGGCGCGCAGTTCGCTTACTGGCGCGACTACGCCCCCGCTCATCGCTGGCGGATGTTCGCCAAGTGGCACGTGGTGATGCCGTTGATGACGACGCTTTGCGGCTACTTCCCCGGCAAACGCCTGGATTGGCTCGAAGACACCCCCGCCGGCGTGGTTCGCGACTGGAGCACGCCCAGCGACCGATATGAGAAGCGCCCCAGCGGTCGTCTCATCCACGCCAGAACCGGTCGGCTCCCCTTCGCCAACGTCAGCGCACAAACCCTGGCCATCAGCCTCAGTGACGATCCCTACGGCACGACACCCGCTATCGAGCGCCTGCTCGGCTACTTCACCAACAGTACAAATACCCACCTGAGAATCGCGCCTGAGGACATCGGCGAAGAAGAAGTCGGACATTTCGCCTTTTTTCGCAGCGCATACCAAGCCACACTATGGCCCATTGCATTGTCCTGGCTGCAGACCGGCGAGTTGGCCCCCGATACACCCGGGCGGCGAATGCCACGCAACTGATTTGATGCGCCCTCTCAACGAATTACGGAACGACGCCCATGGCCTCCGCCAACAAGCAGAACAAACGCGCCTCCCGCGCCAAAGCCAAGGCCAAGCAGAACCGCACCCAGCGGGCCGCCGCGCCGGTCGAGCTGGACCCGAACGACGATCGCATCGACTTCGAATCGGTGGACCTGACCGAACTGTTCAAAAAAATGATCGACGCCGAAAAGTCCAGTCAGCAAGCCATGTGCACAGCCTTCCTTGAAGACCCGCTGCTGGAGCTGGTGTACGAACAGGAAGGCGAAGAAGGCGCGATGGATTTCATACTTGCGGCACTGATCGAATACCGCCAATGGTCCACCGAGACCGACGAGGCCGGTGCACTGGCGTGGATCGAATCGCCAGCCTTCCAGGCTGATTACGTGGCGGCGTCCGACGCCATCGCGGCCCAAACCCAACAGAAAACCCACTGAGTTCCCATGGCATCCCTGAATAAGCAACAGAAACGCGCCAAACGCGCAAAGGCCAAAGCCAAACAGATCCGCATGGTCGGCAGAAAGCCTGCCGATCTGAACGATGACCTGGGTGAGATCGGCGAGCCGATCCCGGAATACACCCTGGCGATGTTCAGCAAAATGCGTGACGCCGAAGCCACCAGCCGCAACGAAATGCTGCTGACCCTGCTGTCGAACCTCGCCGGGATCATCAGCGACCATCCAGAACTGCTGGACATGGAAAACGCCGACAACGAAGCCATGGCCGCCACGCACCTGGCCGCCGACATGCTGATCGACTACCGCATGTGGGCCGATGGCATGGACCGCGATACCGCCCAGGCCTGGCTGACCGACCCGCAATTCATCACTGATTTTGGCGATGCGCTGGACAGCTATCGTCAGTCGCTGGATGCGCAGGAAGAAAAGGGCGAGTAAACATCCCCTCAGAAACAAAAACGGCCGCTTGTCATCACTGACAGCGGCCGTTTTGCGTTACGCAGTACGGATCAGCTCAGCACCACCGCGCCCAGTTTCTGCAGCTTGCGACGACGCGCCACAAACAGACCGGCAGCCACCACCAACATGCTCAGCAGACCCGTCGCGAGGATCTCCACGCGATGCGCTTCCTGGAACAGCATGATGGTCAGGGCGGCGATGATGAATACGATCACCGCGTAGGTCAGACCCGGGAACAGCCACATGCTGAAGGCGATTTTTTCACCGCGAGCCATGCGCTGTTTGCGCATACGCAGTTGCGAAAACGCGATCACCAGGTACACCAGCAACGCGATGGCGCCAGAGCTGGCCAGCAGGAATTCGAACACGGCAGCCGGGGCCACGTAGTTGGCGAAGACTGCAAGGAATGCCGCAGCGGTCGACAGCATCACGGCCCAATAAGGCGTGCCGCTGCTATTGGTGCGCTGGGAAACGGCCGGCGCGTCGCCGCGTTTACCCAACGAGAACATCATCCGCGAAGCGGTGTAGAGCGCGGAGTTCAGGCAGCTGGTGACCGCAACCAGAACCACGATATCAACGATCAGCTTGGCATTCGGGATGCCCATGCGCTCAAGCACAGTCTGGTAAGAACCGACACTGGCGAGAATCGGGTCGTTCCATGGCACCAAGGCCACAACGATGAAGATGGAGACGAGGTAGAACAAGCCAATCCGCCAGATGACCGAGTTGGTAGCCTTGGAAATCTGCTGGCCAGGGTTCTTCGATTCCGCGGCCGCGATGGTCACGATCTCGGTGCCCATGAAGGAAAACATGGTGGTCAGAATCGCGCCGAGCACCGCGCCCATGCCGTTTGGCAGGAAGCCTTGAGTGTCAAACAGGTGCGACACGCCGCTGACCTGGCTGGTGGGCAGGAGGCCGAAGATCGCCAGAATGCCCAGACCGATAAAGCCAATGATCGCCACGACTTTGACCAGGGCGAACCAGAACTCGAACTCGCCGTAGTTCTTCACGCTGAACAGGTTAGTCACCGTCAACAGTAACGTGATGACCAAGGTGAAGGCCCAGATCGCCACGTTCGGGAACCAGGCATGCAGAATGGTCGCCGCAGCGTTAGCTTCCAGCGGGATGACCAAAACCCAGAACCACCAGTAGAGCCAGCCGATGGTGAAACCGGCCCAGTGACCGATCGCACGATCGGCATACGTCGAGAAGGAGCCTGTATCTGGCGATGCAACGGCCATCTCGCCGAGCATGCGCATGACCAGAACCACCAGCGCACCGGCGGCAGCGTAGGCCAACAGCACGGCCGGGCCTGCAGCGGCGATGGCGTGGCCGGAGCCGACGAACAGCCCGGCGCCGATGACACCGGCGATCGACAGCATGGTCACATGACGCGGTTTGAGCCCCTGTTCGAGGCCATTGGAGCTTTGCGTACTGCTCATTGAAACTACCTTTGCCTGGAAATCGATTCAGTCCACCCTGCCTGAAAATCCCTTCTCGTAAAAAGAATCCAACAGAGTGTTCCTTATTCTGCACGCAATAATTGCGCCAAAATGTTTCACGCCCCCCGGTATACGCGGCCTGTGCGCCGATGGAGTGCTTATCGCAAGTCATTGAGATTAATGGCATTTAGCCAGAGCGTTACCTTGCCACCCACTTCAGGAACGAATCCATGCACCGGAAACACACCCAAAAAGGCAGGCGCGCACAATAAAAGTGCAGATCAGGAACGTTTGGCCGGTTAGCGCTTCCAACACCCCGCCAAAGCTGGCAACATCGCGCCTTTTTTTACGGGACAGTCGGACCACATCGGGTTCAAACGGCTGTTCGGTTGATAGCAGCGCGACAGTCTGCTGTACCGATGCGACAACCTGCCACACGCCATCCGTTTACCGTCCCGAGCGCTGTTGGCTGCCATTCGAACGCTATGCTAGCTTGGCCGCCTCGCCAGGAAGGCGACCAACAGCAGGAGCGCAACACACTATGAGGAACGCACATGGCTGAGGCCACGCCCGCGCTTGAAATCCGCAACTTGCACAAACGCTACGGACAGCTTGAGGTGCTCAAAGGCATCTCGCTGACCGCCCGCGACGGCGACGTGATCTCGATCCTGGGCTCCTCCGGTTCCGGCAAGTCCACGTTCCTGCGTTGCATCAACCTGCTGGAAAACCCGCACCAGGGCCAGATCCTGGTGGCCGGCGAAGAACTCAAGCTCAAGTCTGCCAAGAACGGCGAACTGGTCGCTGCCGACGGCAAACAGATCAATCGCCTGCGCAGCGAGATCGGTTTTGTATTTCAAAACTTTAATCTCTGGCCGCACATGACCGTGCTCGACAACATTATCGAGGCTCCTCGCCGCGTACTCGGTCAGAGCAAGGCCGAGGCCATCGAAGTCGCCGAAGCCCTGCTGGCCAAGGTCGGCATCGCTGACAAGCGCCACGCCTACCCCGCACAACTCTCCGGCGGCCAGCAGCAACGCGCGGCCATCGCCCGAACTTTGGCGATGCAACCCAAGGTGATCCTGTTCGACGAACCCACCTCCGCCCTTGACCCGGAAATGGTCCAGGAAGTACTTAATGTCATCCGCGCGCTGGCCGAAGAAGGCCGCACCATGCTGCTCGTGACCCATGAAATGGGCTTCGCCCGTCAGGTTTCCAGCGAAGTGGTGTTCCTCCACCAGGGCTTGGTAGAAGAACAAGGATCGCCGCAGCAGGTGTTCGATAACCCGCTTTCGGCGCGCTGCAAACAATTCATGTCCAGCAACCGCTAACGGAGCTACCCGCATGCAGAACTACAAAAAAATCTTCCTGGCTGCGGCCGTCACCCTGGCCTTCAGCGCCGGTGCCGCCGCCGAGACCTTGAAGATGGGCATCGAAGCGGCCTACCCGCCGTTCAACAACAAAGATGCCAGTGGCAATGTCGTCGGCTTCGACAAAGACATCGGCGACGCCTTGTGCGCCAAGATGAAAGTCGAGTGCACCGTGGTCACCTCCGATTGGGACGGCATCATCCCGGCCCTGAACGCGAAGAAGTTCGACTTCCTGATCTCCTCGATGTCGATCACCGATGAGCGCAAGCAAGCGGTGGACTTCACCGCACCGTACTACTCCAACAAACTGCAGTTCATTGCCAAAAAAGACGTCGACTTCAAGACCGACAAGGCTTCGCTGCAAGGCAAGGTGATCGGCGCCCAACGCGCGACCCTCGCCGGCACCTGGCTGGAAGACAACATGGAAGGCGTCGAAGTCAAACTCTACGACACCCAGGAAAACGCTTACCTGGACCTGACTTCCGGTCGCCTGGACGGCATCCTGGCCGACAAGTACGTCAACTATGAGTGGCTGAAAAGCGACGCCGGCCGTCCTTACGAATTCAAGGGTGACCCGGTTGAAGAAAGCGACAAGATCGGTATCGCCGTTCGCAAGAACGACCCGATCCGCGAAAAGCTGAACGCTGCGCTGAAAGAAATCGTCGCTGACGGCACCTACAAAAAGATCAACGACAAGTACTTCCCGTTCAGCATCTATTGATTCTGACCTGCCTGACCGGCGCCGTTCGCTGACGGCGCCAGTCCTTGGCATTGCCTGCCGCGATTTGAAAAGAAATCCATGATTATCGACCTCTACGGATTCGGCCCGGCGCTCGCCGCTGGCGCGCTGATGACTGTGAAACTGGCACTCTCGGCCTTGTGCCTGGGGCTGGTGCTCGGTCTGCTCGGCGCCTTGGCCAAGACTTCCCCGTACAAGCCGCTGCAATGGCTTGGCGGCACTTATTCAACGCTGGTTCGCGGAATCCCGGAATTGCTCTGGGTGCTGTTGATCTACTTCGGCACAGTCAACCTAATGCGTGCGCTGGGTGAGTTCTTCGGCAATCCCGACCTCGAACTCAACGCCTTCGCCGCCGGCGTGATTGCGCTGGGGCTGTGTTTCGGCGCCTATGCCACGGAAGTGTTTCGCGGGGCGATTCTGGCGATTCCCAAAGGTCACCGTGAAGCCGGTGTGGCCCTGGGCCTGTCGAAATTCCGCATCTTCACCAAGTTGATCATGCCGCAGATGTGGCGCATCGCCCTGCCGGGCCTGGGCAATCTGTTCATGATTCTGATGAAAGACACTGCGCTGGTATCGGTCATCGGCCTGGAAGAAATCATGCGTCACGCGCAAATCGGCGTGACCGTGTCCAAGCAACCGTTCACCTTCTATATGGTGGCCGCGTTCATGTACCTGGGCCTGACCATTCTGGCCATGACCGGCATGCACTTCATGGAACGACGTGCCGCTCGCGGCTTTGCGAGGAGCACCCAATGAATTGGGAAGTCATCATCAAGTGGCTGCCAAAACTGGCTCAGGGCGCGACGCTGACCCTGGAACTGGTGGCCATCGCCGTGATTGCCGGGTTGCTGCTGGCAATTCCGCTGGGCATCGCTCGCTCATCGCGACTCTGGTATGTGCGGGCATTCCCCTACGGCTATATCTTCTTTTTCCGTGGCACACCGTTGCTGGTTCAGCTGTTCCTGGTCTACTACGGCCTGGCGCAATTCGACGCGGTGCGTAACAGCTCGATGTGGCCGTACCTGCGCGATCCGTTCTGGTGCGCCACCGCGACCATGACCTTGCACACCGCGGCCTACATCGCCGAGATCCTGCGTGGCGCGATCCAGGCGATTCCACCGGGCGAGATCGAAGCGGCGCGGGCGCTGGGCATGTCCCGGGCCAAGGCGTTGTTCTACATCATGCTGCCACGTGCTGCGCGTATCGGCCTGCCGGCGTACAGCAACGAAGTGATCCTGATGCTCAAGGCCAGTGCCCTGGCCAGTACCGTGACCCTGCTGGAGCTGACCGGCATGGCCCGCACCATCATTGCTCGCACCTACCTGCCGGTTGAGATCTTCTTCGCCGCGGGCATGTTCTATCTGCTGATGGCTTACGTGCTGGTGCGCGGCTTCAAGCTGCTGGAGCGCTGGTTGCGCGTCGATGCCTGCCAAGGGCGTTGATGCCTGGGTGCTGACGGGCGAGACCCTGCTCGCCCGCTTCGCTGCGCTGGATGCTTTTCTGATCGAGCATCAAGCGCTGTGGAAACCCCGACCGTTTACCCATCTGCAACTACCCTGGGAAACGTCCTACCCGGAACTGGCGTTGTGGCTACGCGGGCGGTCGCTGGAAGATGCAGAAAACAGTCATAACCAGCCTGGCTGGCTCGATGCGCCGGAGCCGTTTGCTTCATTGGCTGCGATGTCTCTTGAGCTGAGTGCGGTGGGTGAATTGCCGACACATGCGCTTGAAGCCGCGGGCCATCGGTTGAATGTGGATGTGCCGGGGCGCAAGTGGCAACAGATTGAAGCGTTCGCCAGTTGCCTGCAGTTCGCTCATGCCCCGACGCATTGGCTGGATTGGTGTTCGGGTAAAGGGCACTTGGGGCGACGTCTACTGCGAACCGGGCAACAATTGACCTGCCTTGAATACGACCCGGCACTGGTCGCCAGTGGTCAGGCACTGAGCCAGCGCCATCAATTGCATGCGCTGCATGTCGAACAGGATGTACTCGCGCCTGACGCAGCCTCTTTATTGAATGCCGATCACACGCCGGTTGCGCTGCATGCCTGCGGGGATCTGCATGTACGGCTGATCCAGCTCGCCAGCGCCGCCGGTTGCAAACAACTGGCTATCGCACCGTGCTGCTACAACCGGATCAGTCTGAACACCTATCGGCCACTTTCCTGTGCGGCTGAGCGCTCCGACCTACACCTCTCCCTCGATGATCTTGCGCTGCCGATGAGCGAAACCGTCACCGCTGGCGCTCGCGTCCGACGCCAACGCGACACCTCCATGGCCCGACGCCTGGCGTTCGACCTGCTGCAACGGCAACTGCGCGGTGTCGACGAATACCTGCCCACCCCTTCCCTGCCCAGCGCCTGGCTGGACAAACCGTTCGCCGATTACTGCCGCGATCTGGCCGCACTCAAAGACTTATCCACAATCGGCACGCCAGATTGGACCGAACTGGAAGCCGCCGGTTGGCAGCGACTGGCCGAAGTGCGCAACCTGGAGCTGCTGCGAGGCCTTTTCCGACGGCCTCTGGAGCTGTGGCTGGTACTCGATCGGGCACTTTTCCTCATTGAGCAGGGTTATGTCGTTCGTCTCGGCACCTTCTGCGAATCCCCACTCACACCGCGCAATTTCCTGCTTCTGGCAGAGCGCCCTTAAACAGTCTCAACCTGTGGATAACTCTGTTGATGGAATTATCGTGGATCCAATATCCACGGTGGTTTAGCCCACAAACACTGCTGGTCATTTTTCGTTCACATAAATAAAAAAACCTGTAAAACAGGCATTTGCGGACAAATGAGAACGAGTCCACAAAAGTGCGAAGATCGAGCAGATTCCGCCAGCCCGTTGTGCATAAGCATTAAATCAAAACGACATAACCGCCGAATTCCGGACATCACGGGCGAAAAATTGCGCCTGGCAATACCCCTTGCTATGCACGCATATGAGGGCGCCAACAGCGCGGCCATGAACAAGAAAAATCTTCGACCGCGACGTTCTCCAGAGGCCATCAATTCAGCCACCCCGTCACCAACACCAAAAACCACCTCCCCGCCGCCCTGCAACGCGCTGAACACGCCGAAGCGCAACTGCGGGCGATGCAAAACAGCCGAGCCTGGCGCACCCTGCTGAAACTCAAGAAAGTACTGCATCACGCCTGACCGAAAGCCTGCGCAAAAATAGTCTGAATTCAGGGGTTTACAGAACCAACCCAATCGCTATAATCGTCGCCCTGACACGCCGGTATAGCTCAGATGGTAGAGCAACTGACTTGTAATCAGTAGGTCCCGGGTTCGATTCCTGGTGCCGGCACCATACAAAACAAAGCCCTCGTAGAAATACGAGGGCTTTGTTGTTTCTGGCATCTAGAGAGGCAGCCCTTGTAGATACCGTCTTAACCCTCCCCTGCGCCAAATCTACCTGCACACCGCCCCATCACAATTTCACTTCAGCGCTAAGCACTTAACTGCCTAATCCAGTCAAGGCTCGCCACGGTAGAACCGGAAGGCCGGTATTCACACCCGATCCATCCTGTGTAGCCACGCTGCTCCAGCGCTGCGAACAAGGCTGCAAAGTCGATGCTCCCCGTTCCCGGCTCGTGGCGCCCCGGGCAGTCGGCAATTTGCACATGAACTGTTCTGTCGTAAAACCGAGCCAGAACATCTGCTGCGTCTCCAGTCAGAAGCTGGGCATGGTAAAGATCGAGGATCAGCCCGACACTCGGGAAGGTTTCCAGCACTTGTTGCGCCTTGCTGAAGTCAGACATGTAATAGCCCGGCATCTCCTGCGCACAAATTACTTCGATAAGCGGCCGCAAACCCTGATCCTCGAAGTACTTGACGGCATACTCCAGGTTGCTCCCGAAGACACGCCCTGCGTCATCTTGCGTCGTAACACCAGACATAATATGGACATCCGAACATGCCAGCGCCTTTGCATAGCTGGCGGCCCGGAGCAAACCGTTGCGAAACTCTTCCTCCTTGCCCTGCAAGGCAGCGATGCCTTTGGTAACGCCAGCCGGTGCAGCGAATTGAATCAATGGCAGACTGTATTGAGCCAGATGGTCGGCCAAGAGACTCGCGTCGAACTCATAGGGTGATGGGAACTCCACCGCCCGAAAACCAGCTGCGGCGGCTGCTTCGATGCGTTGCAGAAAAGGCAATTCATTGAATTGGAAGCCGAGATGAGCATTGAACTTGAGCATTGGGTAAATATCCATCCTGGGAAGAAAATCATCAGCCTGGAGCATCCTTCGTAACTCCAAAACCGGACTATAGGTTGACGTTGTCGGCAAGCTCAAATCATGCGGATCTTTTTTTCCTCAAAACCATGGGATAAACGACGGTTTCCATTTGGAAAATAAAGTTGGCCCTTTTCACTTCTTAGAGATCGTTGCTCCCAGATACCGCTCCCGCCTGGAGCCCTTTGCCAAGCAAGGGGGCGGCTTCAGTATGGAACAGGGCGCAGTACTTCACCGCCAGGGCTAGGGCACGCGCTAGTAAAGCGTGCACCCATACAAAACAAAGCCCTCGCAGCAATGCGAGGGCTTTGTTGTTTCTGGGGGTTTAACGTCGCAGGTCTCAGTGACCCGCACTCTGCCCGCCATCAACGTGCAGGATTTCCCCGGTGACAAAGTTGGCGCTGTCCAGATACACCACAGCCTGAGCGATATCGCCGATTTCGCCCATATGCCCAACCGGGTGCAAACTCCCCAGCGCTTCATGGGTTTCCTCACCATGCATCGGCGTCTTGATGATGCCGGGGCTAACCGCATTCACTCGAATCCCGCGCTTGGCGTACTCGATGGCCAGGGATTTGGTCGCCGCGTTCAAGCCACCTTTGGTCAACGAAGCCAGTACCGATGGCACACCGTCAATGGCGTGGTCCACCAGGCTGGTGGTGATGTTGACGACGTGGCCTTTGCCCTGCTTCTCCATCTCGGTGATCGCAAGTTGGGTGATGTAGAAGAAACCATTCAGGTTCACCGACAGCACCGCGGCATAGTCTTCAGGGGTGTAAGCCGTGAACGGTTTGGCGACGAAGATCCCGGCGTTGTTGACGAGGGTGTCGATGCGGCCAAAACGTGCGATCGCCTCACGAATGACTTGCTGAGCGACTGCCGGGTCGCCGATGTCGCCGGCCACAGTGAGGATGTCCGGGTCGGTGGACGGTTTGATCGAACGCGAAGTGGCGACAACCTTGTAATCGAGATCACGGAAAGCCTTGACCATGCCTGCGCCGAGACCTTGGGATGCGCCAGTAATAACGATGACTTTTTTCGAATTGCTCATGATGAACCTCTACTGATAAATGATGGTTTGAAAAGTGATTAATCAGGCTTCAACAGGCGCCTGCGCCATTTGTCTCAACATCTGTTCGTAGTACTCGACCGATTGCGAACCGGACACCAGGTGACGGCCGTTCAGCACCATGGCCGGTACCGAATTAATCCCGCGCTCGCGGTAAAACACTTCAAGCTCACGCACTTCCTGGGCAAACGCTCCGGACACCAGCACCTCACGCGCGCTCGCCGCATCCAGCCCCACTTGCGCCGCCAGTCGAACCAGCGTTTCGCGATCGTTCGGGTTCTGGCCGTCGGTGAAATAAGCACGTAGCAAGGCTTTCTTGAGTGCGACCTGCCGTCCCTCCTGCAACGCCCACAACAGCAACCGGTGAGCATCAAAGGTGTTGTAGAAGTGGCTGCGTTTATCCAGATCGAACTTGAAACCGATGGCCTCGCCTCGAGCGATTTGCATCACTTTGCCGGCGGCAACATCCTCGGCGCTGCGCCCGTATTTGCGCATCAAGTGCGCAACTGCGTTCTCGCCCTCCGCCGGCATGTCCGGGTTCAACTCGAAAGGCTTGAAGGTCAGCTCGACCGTGACTTCACCCGCCACGTTCTCGATCGCTTGCTCCAGCGCCGTCGCACCCAGGGCGCACCACGGGCACACCACATCGGAAACGAAATCGATGGTGACGGAGGCGGTCATGACTGCCCCTCCGCCTCAGCCAGTTGCTTGCGGTACTGGGTGGTGGTGATACCGGCATAGCCCCAGTTATCGGTGTCGACTTCCTCGATCACGATGTGGGTCAGGTCCGGGCGTTTGTTGAGGACGCGTTCCAGGGTTTCAGTGATTTCGGCGATCACCTGAGCTTTCTGCTCCGAGGTAACACCATCGCGGGTAATGCGTACGCTGACAAAAGGCATGATGAGTCTCCAGTGACCTGCCCTTCGGGATGATGGGTAGGTGGGTGGAGCTCAATGTAGGAGGTTGGTTAGGGGGGATAAAGGTGGGGGCGGGAACATCATTAGTGACGTGATGTAATGAGTTCAGTTGTAACGTGTCGCTATTTTTCGGTTTTAGCGACACGTCTTGATTACATGTCGCTGCCGACGACATGTCAGTGAGCCTTCCCATCCGCCCTGGACGCTCAAAATAATGTGGATCTGAGCCCCCTCAGATCAGAGCCCAACCTTTATGCTAAATTATGTATGGCCAATAATTATGGCGTATCCATAAAAAAAGGTAATTGCATGAGCAGCATTTTTCAGCGCCCTGAACTGGCTGAACAGATGGCAAATCAGCTTCTCAATCCTGGTGTTCTGGATGAAGGTATGCGCTCAGGTCTGTTTCTGTCCGGCCTGCGCAGGACCGGTAAAACGACATTCCTGAGAAATGACCTCATTCCTGCCCTGGAAGAAGCGGGTGCTCTGGTCATTTACGTCGACTTATGGAGCGACACACTGGCCAATCCTGCGACGCTCGTGCATAACGCGATCCGTCAACGCCTGGAAGAACTCCAAACGCCCGGCTCCAGCCTGCTCGAAATGCTCAAACGCGTTAGCGGTGCAGATATTGTCGCAGCCGGATTCAAGTTTGGTTTCAAGCTCGACAGCATTGGCAATACAGGTGGGCCAACGCTGGCACAGGCGCTGACTGAGGTGGTCGACCAAGCGAAAACAGATTTGGTGCTGATCATCGACGAAGTGCAGCACGCCATTTCGTCCGACGACGGCAATCAATTGCTCCTGGCACTGAAAGCCGCTCGTGATGCAATCAATCCACGCCCGAACACACCGGGCTACTTCCTGTTCATAGGAACGGGATCGCACCGGGCGCAAGTCAGCGAACTGACTGCAAAGCGGAACCAAGCATTTTCCGGTGCAACGTCGGCGGCTTATCCGGTGTTGAAAGGGGATTACGTTGAGTACCTGCTGAACCGCCTCGCAATGACGGTGAAGAAGGAGAAGTTGCCGTCTCTTGAGGTTGCCATTGAAGCGTTCAACACCTTGGGGAATCGGCCTGAGGAAATGCTCAAGGCGCTGCGACAGTTGATGCAGCAAGAAGGTGACCCCGATCTATTTCTGCCGGTAATTGCCAGTACTTTGCGTTCGGCAGCGGCCAGTATTGAGCTTGAAAAGGTTGAGCAGTTGGGCAGCCTGGCTCAGGCTATTTTCAACAAAATCGCATCCACGGAAGGCGACGCTCGGGGGATTTTCTCCACCGATGCGGCGGCTGAGTATTCGAAGACTGTAGGTCGTGAGGTACGCGTGGAAGAGATTCAACCGGTGGTGATTGCGCTGGTTGCCGAGAACATCATCATGCGGCGTGGGCATGGGATTTATGCGATTACGGATCAGTTTGTTCAAGAAATCTGGCTTGAAGAACGAGCGTTGATTGACGCCAGTTAGAATCTAGCTGGCGGAATTGCGTTTCGCCGTGCGTCACATCTCGCTGACTTCAAACACAAACGAGATCTTCCTGCTGCTCGCACTCCACACATACCGAATATGCTTGCCTTGCTTGGGGATAGAAACAGCCGGCGGCCGAAACGCGGCAACACATTCATGCCCGGGCAATCGAACGCTGTTGTAGAGCAATCCCCAGGACGACGTTTCGCGCAGTTGCCGGGCAAAGGCCTGGGCCGGACCGTAGGCGTTGGGATCCGGGTCGTGCAGGTGTGGGTAGTCGGCGCGGATGTCGTGCAAAGGTTTGACCACCCGGTTGACGTAGGTACGCATGGTCAACTCAAGATCCGGTTCGTTGGTCGCGGCGAGGAAGCGTTCCTGGTGATAACTCGTCTCGGCGATGGCCGCTGCCTGGCTGCTGGCGGCGTAGTAGACGCCGAAGGTGCCGTCGGTGAAGCGGCTGGTTTTGCCGATGTGGGTAAACGTGGCCATCACCGGTGTGGAGCCAGGGCCGCAGATGCGGTCTTCGGGGCGCACGCGGGTGAGCACGCCGGCTTCTTCCATCAGCCGATCGTTGGTCAAGGCTTCCAACGCGTAGGCAGTGGGCAGGTCTTCAGGGTCGAGAACGTCTTCGAACAACGAGATCGGCGGGAAGCAGCTATTGACGATCCGATAGGCCCGCGGCCACTGCGGGTCGGCGAGTTCCGGCACCATCAACCGCGTACCCCGTCGAGGTAGCGGCGCACATCAGCGATGTCGACCACGCGACCGGCCAGCATGTAGCTCAATGCCGATTGGCCATTGAACGGTGCGGCGGTGTTGGGGCTGCTGACCCATGTGTAGGCACGTTCGCGACTGTTGCTGAAGATGATGCTCAGCGCTTTGTGAATGCCCATCAAATACGAGATGCGCTCCAGGGTGTCGTGGGGCAGGCGCACGTTGGGTGGCAGGTGTTTGTATTTGTAGAAAGTCGTATTACCGACTTTGCCCAGGAGTGTGCGTTGTTGCTCGGCGGTACAGCCCCAGCGTTCCATGAGGTTGAAAAAAAACTTCAGCGCGACTCGACCGGCTTCGGGGGAGTCGAGTTGTTGCTGTGGGCTGAGGACAGTGGATGAGGTAGGCATGAGAATAGCCTCCTTGGGTATGATGTCTTGATTTCAGACTAGTACAGATCCGAACAAAAATGAATTTTTAATTCATAAGCGTATTAATCTGCTCCCCCTTCGAAAAGAGCATTCACACCCGCTTTTCCGCAGCCTGAAAAGACGCCGACATACGGTCCGACACACACGTTGACACCCACACTATAGGGGCAGAGAATTAAATCGAGAGCGCGAAACCGACTGCCTCCAAGTGGCAATAGTCGGCGGAGGGACCTCGTTGATGACTTGGAAATCAACGCCTGGTGAGACCTCTTCTCCCCTGCTTGAGGGAGCACAATATCAAGCACCTTTTCATGAAAGCAGCCTGATCAGGCTGCTTTTTTTTGCCTTGGGAAAAGGTTTCGTTGATAAAACAAGTAGCCAAAAAACGCCCACACCTCCCCATCCGGGCCACTTTCTTGACCCCGATCACTTCCCCTTCAACAAAAATCTCGATCCTGTGTGAGCCTCCAGCCATCGGACGCAGAATCATTTCGCTACTAAACTCGGGACAAGCATGCTCTGGTGCAGGATCATAGCCGGCACGCGACCCACGCCCACCGGGCGGCAAGGTACACAACAATAGCCAGCCCACTTTAGAGGGCATTACCCAAATGGATAGCAGAACCTTACGCAACCTCATGCGCATCGTGCAGACCGGCTCGTTGTCGGCGGCGGCAGAGCATTCCTTTTTGACCGTGCAGGCATTGGCCGCGCAGTTGAACAAGGTCGAAGAGCAGTTCGGTTTTCGGTTGTTTCGTCGCTCCAACAAGGGGCTGACCCTGACCACACAGGGCACGGAGCTCACGCCCTACATGGACAAAGTGTTGGTCGCCACGCGGCAGCTGGAAGAGAAAGTCGCCGCGCTCAAGGTGCCCGGGCAGCGCACGCTCAAGGTTGCGCTTAACACCACGCTTTCGGCTGACTTCAACCGGCGAATGATCGGACGCCTCATCGAGGTTTTTCCTGATTATCAGCTGGAATTCAGCTACGCCGAGTCGATGGAAAACCTCAGCAAGTTGAAGAATGAGGACTTCGACCTGGCCGTGCTGATCGGGCCACAACAGCCGGGGCTGCCCAGCATTGCCTTGCCTGATGTGCAGGTGCAGGTGGTCGGTGCTCATTGCGGTCAGGAAAACGACCCGCTGGTGCTGCTTGGCAATAAATTTCAGGTTCGGCCGGCCGACGACTGTCCGTATTCCCACAGCTTCTTGCGCTTTCTCGACGCCGGTCTCGGCAACTACGAGTCAGGCAAGCGGATGATCTATTCCTGCAGTGAAACCCTGACCCTATCGTTGATCACGCAAATGGACGGCCTGGGCATGGTCTCCCGTGAGGCGGCCCTGCGTAACGGCCTGACCATTTTCCCGGGTTTCGAGGATTCCCTCGAAGTGCGGCTGGCGATCAATAATCCCGAGTTGTCGGGCCAGGCCTTGAATGACGTGGTCCATCTGCCGCTACATGAACGAACCGAGCGCAATGTACGCAGCCGTTCCCACCGCAACGGAGAGAAAGAGGTTTTTGCTGAAATACGCACATAACAACGTCGGAATGGCTGCATAAAATTCCGGGCGATCGAGCTGCACATGCTGATCCTTGATCAACAGGGGCGTGAGGCTGATGGCAGCCACGATCGCCACCGGCAGGTATTCCAGCGCCCGGGCGACCAGAGGTGGCCAATGATCGGTGTTCACCTGCAGCGGCAACGCGCGTGGCAGGAATGTCACGGCCATCATCAGCGCGACGACCAGGATCAGGAACGTTTGGTCAGGCATACACCCACTCCGCAGCCCACGAATGTGGCGATGAATACGTTGAAGGGTGAGTTGCCAATCAGGCTCAGTGCCCCCATGCAAGCGACCGCGGCCAGTGCGGCGATCAGTTTGTTGCGGGTGTTGCAGAGCGATACCAGCACGTAGAGCATCATCGCGGTCAGTGCATAGTCGAGCTGATATTTGATCAGGTGCGCCGCGTACTGCGCGCAGATCGCCCCCAGCAAACCGCCGAGTACCCACGAGGTGTGGCAATACAGATTGAAGCCGATCAGGTAACGCACATTGACCGGCGAGCCCTTGCCCAGTTTGACGCTGTGGAAGGCGAACGATTCATCGGTCAGCCCGCCGGCATAACACCAGCGCTCCAGACGACTGAGCCCCATCGCCTGCAGGGCCTTGGCCATGTAGACCGACATCAGCATGTGCCGCGCATTGATCAGAAACGTGGTGAGGATAATGGTAGTCAGCGACGCACCGCTGGAGATCAACGCCAGGGCGGCGAACTGCGAGGCACCGGCGTAGACGAACAGGCACATCGCGACCGGCAGCCACACGGGCATCCCGGCATTGACGGCCATCAGACCGAACACAAACGACACCGTGAAGTAGCCCGCAACCACCGGGCTGGCTTCAGCAAACGTGCGCGAGGGCTGGGGCTCGACCATCAGCGGCTGGCTGCTGGACGTCTCATTCATAGGTCCCTCTCAAAGGTAGTTTCGCCGCGCGGCTCACAAAAGCCCTGGGCACTCCAAAAACGTTTGCCGGCAAGGTTAGCATCGTCGACGAACAGGAACATCCGCAGCACCCCCACCCGTTTCATGTCCGCCGAGGCCGCTTCCACCAGACGCTGACCGACGCCCTGGCTGCGATACAACGGGCTCACCGCCAGGTGATTGATGGTGCCACGACTGCCAAGCATGCCGCCCAACACCGCGCCGACCACTTCGCCACGGACATCGAGTGCGAGGAACGCGGTGGTGGTTTTCTGCTCCAGCACACCGCGCAGGCATTTGGCGTCCTGCCATTCACAGAACGACACTTCTTCGAATTGCCGAAAGAAGCGCTCCAGGCGTTGGGCATCCTTGGCCGTCGCGCGTCGCAGCATCACCGGTGCAGAGCACTCGGCGATGTTCATCATGGGGTCGAACTGTTCAGCGAACAATGTCGAAAGCGGTCCCGGGCCGCGAGAAGGAAATGGCCAGAATCTGCCGATAGGCCATTTCGTGAGCATGGGTGTTGCGTGCCGGTGTCACGTAGTGACGCATCTCGCGATCGAGAAAGTAGGTGGTGTCGAGGATTTCCATATAAGTCGTCGTCGCCAGCTGTTCCTCTTGGGCCGAATACAAACGGCTCTCCGCCCCGTCCACATTGTTGCGACCCCAGAAATGCACACCGCTGAACGGATAACCGTCGCAATGAATACCTTCCGGGGTGATTTCCAGTTGCTTGCCCGGCTTGATCTCGATGCGGATCTGATGAATCTGGCATTGCCAGATTGCGTCGTGCAGTTCCGGCGGCAATACGTGTTTGTACACCTCGAAATCCGTATCGATGAGGCTGCGCATCACCGGCGAATTAATGACCTCATTAGAGAAGTCCTGGAAGTGCCGCTCCAGTCCACCGACGTAGCTGTTGTTGGCCTTCGATTGCACGTAGGCGCGATGTTCCAATTGCTTCAAGTCGCGGGTGACCGGGTTGTATTCAAAATCGCTGTAGCGACGAAAACGCATGCCCGCATCGGCTTGGCCGTAATAACTGTCCGGCTCCATGTTTTCCCAACTTTTGGTCAGTCTGACGAAGTCGGAAAAATGACCGAAGAGATTGAAGTCGGCTCCCTGGACGTTGACATACTTGTCGCGCCGTAGCGATTCGCCAACTTCTCTGTTCAACACGATCATTACTAGGTCTCCGCTGCATTAAGCGGCCTAATCTAGTAGGTGCCGGATTGACGGCCCATGAGAAAGAATTTCAGGCATATCAAGCGTTGCTTGAAACGCAGGATAAAGTTGCTCCAATTCGACTTTTTACGATCGGAAACAGCTGTTTTCGGTGTTTTTATACGGTCATGAGGCAAAAAAAACCCCGAACCGGTCACGAACCAGTCGGGGTTTTCATCGAGTCTGAATAACTCAACCGATCATCAGAAGATGTTGATCGGGTAATCCACGAATACGCGCAGCTCGTTGCCACTGACGTTGTACTCGCTGGATTTCTGCGACACACGCAGAATCGAGCTGCGTACCTTCACGCTCAGGTCTTTGGCCGGGCCACTCTGCACGACGTACTTGAACTGGTTGAAGATCTCGCGCTCGGTGCCGCCTTCACTAGTGGAAGTGGTGATGTTGTCGCCGCGCACGTAGGCCACGTTGTAGCTCAGGCCCGGAACGCCGAAGGCGCCGAAGTCCAGACCGTAACCCAACTGCCAGCTGCGTTCGTCTTCGGCGTTGAAGTCGGACCAGTAGGAGTTCGCCAGGTAGATAGTGTTGCCGCCGTCACCGACACGGTTTTGATCTTTCTGATAGCCGCCGTAGGCGTAACCCAGGTTGCTGTCGCCGGTGCTGCGCTGGTGGGCGAGGGTGAACGAGTGCGGGCCGGTGGCGAAGGTCGCTGCCAGGCTCCAGATTTTATTGTCGTCGCCGGTAACACCGTTTTCCCGGACGTAGGAATTGTCCAGTTTGGTGCGGTAGCCATTGAAGTCCAGGGTCAGGGACTGATCCTTGGCGATCGGGAATACGTAGTTGGCGTTCACGTATTGTTTCTTCAGTACGTCTTCGACGTCGGAAGCGTACAGCGCTGCCTTGAACTGTTCGGTGAACTGGTAGCTACCGCCCAATACGTTGATCGACTTCAAGCCACCACTGTCACGGCCTTCAGCGCTTTTGCGCGATTCGGCGGTGAAGCGACCGGCGTTCAGCTCCAGGCCTTTGATCTCTTTGGAGGTGATCAAGGTGCCGGTATAGCTTTCCGGCAGCAGGCGGGAATTGTCGTAGTTCAGCACCGGCAGGGCCGGCATCTGGTCACCGTAGGTCAGGACAGTACTGGAGATACGGAATTTAACCGCGCCACCGAACTTGGACAGGTCATCCGCTGCGTTACCGCTGTCACCCTGCTTGAAGAAGTCGATACCACCGGCGCCGCTGCGGCCTTTGCCGCCGTCCAGACGCAGTGCGTACAGACCGAAGGCATCCACCCCCACACCGACGGTGCCTTGGGTGAAACCGGACGAGTAAGTACCGATGGCCGCTTGGCCCCATTCGGCTTTGTCCGGGTTGCCGTCTTTATAGTCACGATTGATGTAGGCGTTGCGCAACAGCACTTTGAGGCTGCTGTCTTCAACAAAACCCTTGGATTCGGCCTGGTCGTTAGCCATGGCCTGTGTGGCGCTCAACATCCCCAGTGCGATCAGGCTGATTCGCTTGTTCAACATGTTATTTTCCTTATTACGGGTTGATACGCTCTGTGCCGAACAGCTGAAACGGCGCTATCGCGCTCTTTTTTCACCGCAAAAACAAAAAGACCCGCCCACGAAAATTCGCGGCGGGCCTTTTATTGTTTTGTCAGTCGTGGCGGTTAGCCACAGGCGTTGGGGCGCATCCTATCTGCGCCCTTAATGATGTGTCAATTTCGTGAATCTTCTGTAAATAGGCGAAAATCGTCTAAGAAATCACTTGTCAGCGATAGCCAATTGCACGACATGGCTGTCGACGAATTGTTCGAAATGGGTGACTTTTCCGTCGACCAGAGTCCACAAGTGCGCGACTCGGGCATTCATCGCACGGCCGGTGGCTTTATAGACGCCGCTGTAATTGCCGTAGGCAAATACCTTGTCGCCCTGAGCGACGTAGTTCTCGACCTTGAACTGAAAATCTTCCCACTCAGTGGCCAGGCGCTTAAAGACGTTTTCGACGATCGCGTCGAAACCAACATAGGTGCCGGCATAGGGGAAGCCCGCCGCTTCAGTCCAGCGGGCATCAACGGCCAGCGCTGCGGCGGTGTTGCGCGCATTCTCCTGGGAGTTGGCACCTTCGTAGGTGCTTTTGATCAGGCTCAGGTTATCCATGGTGACTCCAGGTGAGTTCAATGGGCGCAGCCGTCGAGGCCACAGGTTTGAAACGCGGATGAAGACTCTGTCGCCGCAAGCGACTGGCTCAACCATTGGGCGAAGGCTTGCGGCTTGCCGAGCCAGGGACCGATATCGACCAGGGTGAACTGGCCATCCTGTTCCAGTGCAAAGGTCGGGAAGCCCTGCCCGCCGACACGGGCCAAGAGTGCGCGGCTGTCCTTGATGTGGCGATCGGTGTCGGCTTCATTAAAGGCCTGTTGGAAGGCTTCAGGTTCAAGACCCATTTGTACAGCGAGTTCCAGCAGAACGGCTTGGTCAGCGATGCGTCGACCTTCCACGTAATGAGCCGTCTGCAAACGCCCCAGCAACTCCAGTCCGCGCCCGGCGATCTGCTCGGCTGCCAGCACGGCGGCAATCGGTGGCGTGGAATCGAACACCGCCGTCTCATCACGTAGCAATCCCTCAAAATACGCCTCGCCAAACGGCTGACCGGTGTACTCGGCGATGCGCCGATCATGGGGCATGACGTAATTGCGTAGTTGTGGCGAAACGCTTTGGCGATTGGCACCGCTCATCATGCCGCCACCATGGCCGATCACTGGCAACACGGCTTGGGCAGCTTGCACCAGCGGTTTGGCGCCGTAACACCAGCCGCACAACGGGTCGTAAATGTAGTGAAGGGTCATGGGAAGGCTCCGGCAACAAAGTAGGGAAAACTCAATGCCGGCAGACTAATACTCGGATCGTTCTGGAAAAACGCCGGAATCACTTTCAGTCTGTTTCAGGAATCGGTCGAATGATCCCATGACGGGCAACTACCGATCTTGCAGGCGCCCACTTTTGCGACGGACATAAAAAAGCGCCGCCTTCCCGGCAGCGCTTTTATCAATCCGTTGTTTTTCTTCTTATCCTTCCATCACATCCCACAATGCTTCCAGTTCCGCCTCGCTGAATAAACCAGCGGGATAGCGCTCGATCATCATCCGGCGCGGATCAGGTTCTCTGATCTGACGCGTTCCATTGGACTTCAACCACTGTGCCAGGACTTGAAGCGATTCGCTGTTAACTGCCAGGGGATGCAGTGCCCGCTCGCCCACTACGTTCATTTCGGCGTTCATCTCAGCGCTCTCTCCTGGTTTGTGAGCGGCTAACTTATCCAAGGTTTATGACAGAACATCGAAGTTCTCTCCCTCCCCGTGTTGCGCCTTCGAAGATACAAGAGCTATGCCAATGTTTTCGAAGTGTCGATAAGTGGATACAAAAAAGCCCGCAGTCCTGATGGGCTGCGGGCTTTCTGCGAGATAAGGAGGCCAAAATCGTTGCTCAATCGATTTTTCAATCAACTCAAGCTGTTACGACCTCACTCACTCTTTGTGCGGCGCGGGCTGTTGTTGGGTAAGGCAATGGATGTTACCGCCCCCAAGTAACAGTTCGCGACCCGGCACCATGACCACTTCGTGTTGCGGAAACACGCTCTGCAAAATCTCTTTGGCCGGCCCGTCCAGCGGGTCGTCGAAGCTCGGCGCGATAATGCCGCCGTTGACGATCAGGAAGTTCACATAGGAGCCAGCCAGACGCACGGTCGGATTACGTTCCTGAGTGCCGTCCACCGGGTCCACACCCGCGCACTCTTCTTCGGTCGCATACAGCGGCCCCGGAATCGGCATTTTGTGCACCGTGAACGGGCGACCCTTGGCATCGGTGCTGTTTTGCAGCACGTTCATGGCCGCCTGGCAGCGCGGGTAGTTCGGGTCCTGCGGGTCGTCGGTCCAGGCCAGCAGCACTTCACCCGGACGCACATAGCAGCAGAAGTTATCCACATGGCCGTCGGTTTCGTCGTTGAACAAGCCGTCCGGCAGCCAGATGATTTTATCCACAGCCAGGTTTGCGCTGAGAACCGCTTCGATTTGCTCACGGCTCATGTGCGGGTTGCGATTGCGGTTGAGCAGGCACTCTTCGGTGGTGATCAGGGTGCCTTCGCCATCGACATGAATCGAACCGCCTTCGAGCACAAAACCCTCGGTGCGGTAGCGCGGGCTGCGCTCGATTTCGAGGATCTTGCCCGCCACCTGCGAGTCACGGTTCCACGGCGAATACAAACCGCCGTCGAAACCGCCCCAGGCATTGAAGTCCCAGTCCACGCCACGTACTTCGCCGCTGTTATTGATGACGAACGTCGGGCCGGTATCCCGGACCCAGGCGTCATCGCTGGACATCTCCACCACACGAATATTCGGCACATCGAGACGAGCGCGCGCGTTTTCGTACTGGCCCGCGGAGACCGCCACGGTCACCGGCTCGAAACGCGCGATGGCCTTGGCTACCGCGACGTGCGCGGCTTGTGCAGGTTTGCCACCCAGGCGCCAGTTGTCCGGGCGCTCGGGCCAGACCATCCAGGTCTGGGTTTGGGGTGCCCACTCGGCGGGCATGTAAAAGCCGTCGGCGCGAGGGGTGCTGTTCAAAGTGGTCATGGCTTCAGGACTCCAGGGAACCGTCGAGGGTTTTGATCGCGCCGTACAGGTTCGGACGACGGTCGCGGAACGAACCCCAGGCGCTGCGAATGTGCTCCAGCTCATCGAGGTCGAAGCTGTGAACCAGAATGCCTTCTTCGGTTTTGTTCAGCTCTTGGACTTTCTCGCCAAACTGGTTGGCGATGAACGACGAGCCGTAGAAGGTAATGTCGTAACCGTCCTGCTCTTCATTGCCGATGCGGTTGCTGGCGATCAGCGGCATCAGGTTGGCACCGGCATGGCCTTGTTGCACGCGCTGCCAGTGGTCGCGGGACGAAATGGTCTTGTCGTGCGGCTCACTGCCGATGGCGGTCGGGTAGAACAGTATTTCTGCGCCTTGCAGCGCCATGCTGCGGGCGCACTCGGGGAACCACTGATCCCAGCAGATGCCCACGCCGATTTTCGCGTAACGGGTGTTCCACACTTTGAAACCGGTATCGCCCGGGTTGAAGTAGTACTTTTCGTGGTAGCCAGGGCCATCCGGGATGTGGCTTTTACGATAAATCCCGAGGTTGCTGCCGTCGGCATCGATGATCGCGATGCTGTTGAAACGCGCGCGACCGGCCAGTTCGTAGAAGCTGATCGGCAGCACCACTTGCAGTTCTTTGGCGACTTTCTGGAAGTGCTTGATGGCGACGTTGTCTTCAACCGTCGTGGCCAGTTGCAGGTAGTCCGGGTTCGGCTTCTGGCAGAAGTACGGAGCCTCGAACAGTTCCTGGATCAGGATGATTTGCGCACCTTTGGCCGCTGCCTCACGGACCAGCTTCTCAGCCGTCTCGATGTTGGCTTCAAGGTCCCAGGAACAAGCCATCTGGGTGGCGGCGACGGTAACGATACGACTCATGAATCATCTCCTGGGCAAGTGCTTGAGGGTCAGTGTGGCATCGACCGATGACAGAACGGGAATCACCGGGCGTGGTTCGTCCACACCGTGGGCAGTGGCGACTTTATAGCCGATAAAAATCGGCTTTAAAAGCGATAAATATCCACTACGTCTAAATATCCTCAAAAATTCCCGATAACAATCGATATTTTCAACCTCTAGGCGCTGCCTACAAACCTTCGCCCAGCACCTTCGACAGCATGTCCACAAAGAAGTCCACACTCTGCCGCGACGTGACCATCGGTGGTTTGATCTTGAGGATGTTCAGGTAATCACCCGTCGGCTGCATGAAAATCCCCAGCTCACGAAGACGATCGCACAGCGCGGTGGTTTCTTCAGTCGCCGGTTCAAGGGTTTCGCGATTGCGGACCAACTCCACGCCAAGATAGAAACCGGAACCATGCACCGCCCCCACCAACGGATGCAGGTCGATCAAGGCTTCAAGACGCTCCTTGAAGTACCCGCCCACGACCTGGGCGTTTTCCCAGAGTTTTTCTTCTTCCATCACATCCAGCACCGCCATGCCGATCCGGCAACTGACCGGGCTGCCACCCGCCGACGAGAAGAAATAACCCTCGGCCTCCAGCGCTTCGGCAATCTCCCGACGGGTAATGACGGCGCCCAACGGCTGGCCGTTACCCATGCCTTTGGCCATGGTGATGATATCGGGCACCACGCCCTGCTCTTCGAAGCCCCAGAAGAATTTGCCCATGCGGCCGTAACCGACCTGCACCTCATCGGCGATGCACACCCCGCCCTGAGCACGGACCAGCGCATAGACCTGCTTCAAATAGCCCGGTGGTAGAGAGATGCCGCCGGCATTGCCATACACCGGCTCGCAGATGAAACCGGCAAGTTGGCGTTTCTGCCCGGCGATTTTCGCCAGGTTGTGTTCGACGCTGCGCACGTAGTCCGGCGCGCTGTCCGGGCCACGGAATTCGCCGCGATAGGTGTTCGGCGCGGTCACCGGGTGCACCCAATCGGGACGGCTGCTCAAGGCCTTGGGGTTGTCGGCAATCGAGGTCGAGACCGCATCCGCCGCCACCGACCAGCCGTGATACGCCTCAAGCACACTGAGCATGTCGCGGCCGCCGCTGTAGGCCCAGGCAAGACGAATCGCCAGGTCATTGGCCTCGGTGCCGCTGTTGACCAGAAATACGCGATCCATGTTGTCCGGTGCCAGCTTCAGCAAGCGCTCGGAAAACTCGGCAATCGCTGCGTAGTGAAAACGCGAGTTGGTGTTGAGCAACGACCATTGACGGCCGGCGACGGCGGCCATGCGCGGATGACCGTGACCCAGGACCGCAACGTTGTTGAGCATGTCGAGGTAGGAACGACCCTGCATATCGATCAGGTGATTGCGCCAGCCACGCTCGATGCGCGGCGGGTCGACGTAATAGTGCTTCTGGGATCGGGCGAAACTGGCGTCGCGGCGGGCCAGCAAGGTTTGCGGGTCGAGTTCTGCTTCGGCATCGCAGGCCAGACCCAGCAACGCGGCCGGTGACGGACACAACGCCTGCCAGGCTGCGGCGCGCGAAGGTGTGCAAAACAACGGCGCGTCGGGCTGAGCGCCTCGACACAATTGCACGATCAACGGCCCGCTGACCGAACCCAGCACCTGACCTTTGACCAATGCTGCGCCCGCGTGCAACGACGGTGTCACACCCCACAGCCGTAAACTCAGTTGCGGACCATCCAGTTGCAGCACACCCACTGCCGGCTGGTGAACCGTTCCGGCAAACGGCGATTCGACCGCCGTGCCATGGGGCACTCGCAACTCGACGTGCAGAGGGCAAGTGGCCGGTTCAGTGGCGCTGTCCGGTTGGGTGCGAGACAGACGATATTGCCCATAACGACTGGCCACCAGTCCGTGGGCCGCGGCGGCCTCGGTCAGCAGGCGCTGGTCGATCCCCTCCTGTTCCCAGTTACCCGCTTCGAAGTGCGGGCTGAGGACACCCAGATCGATCAAGGCAAACTCACGCCCCACCAGACTCGGCAACAAGGGCGCAAAACCTTCGCTGCCGATGCTCGGCAGGCCTTGACCGACCGCGGCCAGAATCGCCGCCTCCATCAACGCCAGCGGCACCGATGTGGCCACGCGGAAAATTTCCCACTCATGGGTCAGGTTGTCGCGACTGTACTCGTTGCCCGGATCAATGCTGACCTGCTGTTCGCCACTCAGCACCAACACCGCCGAGCGCGCAACGATCAGCGGCCAGAGCGCCAGCAGTTCTTCATGTTGCAGCGGATTGATCGCGTGATAGGCCCGAACCGCCGGCAAGATGTAGAACGGATCGCCATCGGCATGGTGCAGCAGCGCCGCACAGGTCACCGACAGATCGGTGATCCGCCAGGTTCGGACCAGGTCGCCGAAATCGATGACACCCTGCAACTGCCATTGGCGCTGCGCATCTCGCTGCCAGACCACGTTGTCGTCGGTGATGTCCATGTGAATCGCCTGCACCGGCAACTTATCCACCAAAGGCTGCAAATGGCGCTCGGCCTGCTCGGCCGCTTCAGCAATCAGCTTGCGTTGCTGATCATCCTTGATCACCGGCAGCAAATGCGCGATCAACGCGTTAGCGTGGCGGGCGTCCCATTGAAGGGTGCGCTCTAGGCCAGGATGGTCGAAGCTGGCCAGTGCCAGGTCCATCTCGCCGCAGAGCCGACCGAAACCGGCGACCACTGCCTGGCTCAGATGGTCGAGGTGCGTCAGGGACTGGCCGTCGATGTAATCGAGCAGACGTACATGCACCGCTTGACCGCCGACCTCCAGGGAGAGCAGGTCAGTACCATTTTTGGCCGGGATCACTCGCGGCACCTGCACGCCGGGATGTTCGGCCAAGTGCTTGAGCCCTGCGTGCTGGGCTTGAAGTTCCAGCACCGAGTAATCGCCACGGCAGATCTTCAGGACGAAACGCCCCTGCTCGCTGTCGACGCGGTAGTTGAGATCCTGCTGGCTGCCCAAGGCCCGCAGTCGCCCGCTCAGCCCGTAATGTTCCTCCAGCAGCTCAAGCGCTTGCGCCGCAGACACTTGCGGGCTGGGCAGACTGGCGCGATGAATCAACGTGGCGAGCGGCATACAACGACCCCTGAAATTTTATTAGGCGCTTATATCGCCACTGCCGGGGGCGATAAGCAACCCCCTTTCCCTGGTTCGCACGAATCCAATGGCCGAGCAACTCTCTTCACCGTACCACTCGCACCAACCGCCACTTTGCGTAAGAATGTCGGCCATCAACGCCTATTGCTGGAGAAACACCATGAACGTAGTCATCACCGACCTGCCCGGTGTTCTGATCATCGAACCCAAGGTATTTGGTGACGAGCGCGGCTTCTTCTATGAAAGTTTCAACGCCAAGGCTTTCGAAGAAGTAACCGGCCTGAACACCCAATTTGTTCAGGACAACCATTCGCGCTCGCAAAAAGGCGTACTGCGCGGCTTGCATTACCAGCTGCAAAACACTCAGGGCAAACTGGTCCGCGTCACCGTCGGCGAAGTGCTGGACGTGGCGGTGGACATTCGCCGCAGCTCGCCGCATTTCGGCAAATGGGTCGCGGTGCGCCTGTCCGCCGACAACCATCGCCAACTCTGGGTTCCGGAAGGTTTTGCCCACGGTTTCGTGGTGCTGAGCGATTTCGCCGAGTTCCTCTACAAAACCACCGACTACTACACCCCGTCGGCTGAACGCAGCATTCGCTGGGACGACCCGGACTTGGGCATCGACTGGCAGCTGGACGAAGCACCGCAGCTGTCCGCCAAGGATCAGGCCGCCGCGTTTTTCAAGGACGCTGAAGTCTTTTCCTGAATTGCTGTCTGAATTTTCACCGCCATTGCGCACTTGATCCAGGTGCGCAGACTGCGCCCGCAAGCCTAGGCATAATGCGTCTATACCCACAGGCGCTGGATGCTCATGACACCAACTCTTCCTCGCAGACCCCGCTGGCGCAGCCTGGCGCTGCTTGCGCTGTGCCTGGCGCCCTTGCTGTGGCCGCTGGAGCATCTGGCTGAGCGTTACTACCGCAGCGAACTGGCCGGGCAGAACCGTCAGACCCTCGACCTCTACGTCGCCAACCTGCTGGGTACCCTGCACCGCTATGAAGTGCTGCCGCAGATTCTCGGCGACCTGCCCGCACTGCGTGCGACGTTGGGCGCACCCGACGAGGGCGTGATTCAAGGCAATGCCAATCGTCTGTTGAAACACATCAGTGCCCAGACCGGCGCCGAAGTCATGTACCTGATGGACACCACCGGCAAGACGCTGGCGGCCTCCAACTGGGATAAAAACGACAGCTTCGTCGGCCGCAATTTTTCTTTCCGTCCTTATTTCAGTGAAGCCATGGCCGGGCGCCTGGGGCGATTCTTCGGCCTGGGCACCACCTCGGCCAAGCGCGGTTACTTTTTCGCCGCGGCGGTACATGACCGCGAAAAAATCATCGGCGTATTGGTGGTCAAGGTCGATCTCGACCACACCGAAAGCCTCTGGGGCAAAACCCCGGAACAACTGTTGGTCACCGACCACAACGGCGTGGTCATCCTCACGTCACGGCCAGAGTGGCGTTTCCGCTCGACCCGTCCATTGAGTGATGAGGAGAACAAGGCCGTCGCCGCGATTCAACCCTATCCGACCCGCGATCCAAAGCCGTTGAATCTCGACCCCAATGCCTGGCTGACCCAAACCCGGCAGATCGAAGAAACTGGCTGGAGCGTCAGTATCCTTGCACCGCGTACCCTGATCGACCGCCCCGTGCGCACGGTCGTGGCCATCGGCGGCGCAACGCTGCTGGTATTAATGCTGCTGCTCGGCCTGATGATGCAACGCCGACGCCATTACCTGGAGCGGATCGCCTTCGAAGCCAAGGCCCGCCAGGAACTGGAAGGCCGGGTCGCCGAACGGACCAGCGACCTCGAGGGCCTCAACCGTCGACTGAAACAGGAAGTGCTGGAGCGCGAACATGCCCAGCAAGAACTGGTACGCGCTCAGGATGATCTGGTACAGGCCGGCAAGCTCTCGGCGTTGGGGACAATGTCGGCGAGCATCAGCCATGAACTCAACCAGCCGCTGGCGGCAATCCGCAGCTACGCGGAAAACGCCGAAGTGCTGCTCGATCATCAGCGCACCGAAGATGCTCGCGGCAACCTCAAGCTGATCAGCGAACTGACCGGGCGCATGGCGTCGATCATCGCCCACCTGCGCGCCTTCGCCCGACGTGATCGCCACGCCCCGGAGAGCGTGGCCCTGCAACCGGCGCTGGACGACGCCCTGGCGTTACTGGCCAAGCGTCGGCGCAGCATGGAAGTCGAACTGATCCGCGACCTGCCGGCCGCCACCCTATGGGTCGAGGCCGGAGAAACCCGTCTGCGCCAGGTACTCGGCAATCTGCTGGCCAATGCCCTCGATGCGCTGACGGAAAAAGGCCCGCCGCGTAAACTCTGGTTGAGTGCCCAATCCACCACCGACGGCGTCAATCTGTACATTCGCGACAACGGCCCCGGGTTCTGCCTGGAAGCGCTGGGTCGTGCCGGCGAGCCCTTCTACACCACCAAGACCCGCACTCAGGGTCTTGGTCTGGGGCTGGCGATCTGCGACACCCTGATGCGTGCCTTCGGTGGTGAACTGTCGTTCTCCAACCATAAGGAAGGCGGCGCCCTGATTACCCTGAAGTTGCGTGCAGGCGCACCGGGCGTGAGCCTGCAACCGTCCGAGGACCGAAGTGCATGACCATCGACAACCGCATCCAGGTCGTGTTGATCGACGATGATCCCCACCTGCGCCAGGCCCTGAGCCAGACCCTGGACCTGGCCGGCCTGAAGATCCTGCCGCTCGCTGAAGCCAAGGGCCTGGCCGGGCAACTGGAGCGTGATTGGCCGGGCGTGGTGGTCAGTGACATCCGCATGCCAGGCATGGACGGCCTCGAACTGTTGACCGACCTCCACGCCCAGGATCCGGAACTGCCCGTGCTGCTGATCACCGGCCACGGCGATGTGCCGCTGGCGGTGCAAGCCATGCGCGCCGGCGCTTATGACTTTCTGGAAAAACCGTTCGCCAGTGATGCCCTGCTCGACAGCGTGCGTCGCGCCCTTGCCTTGCGCCGTCTGGTGCTGGACAACCGCAGCCTGCGTCTGGCCCTGAGCGATCGAAACGAACTGAGCGCCCGACTGGTCGGGCAATCGGCGCCGATGCTGCGCCTGCGCGAGCAGATCGGGGCACTGGCGGCGACCAAGGCTGACGTACTGATCCTCGGCGAAACCGGCGCGGGCAAAGAAGTGGTGGCCCGCGCGCTGCACGATTTGTCGAGTCGGCGTAACGGCCCGTTCGTGGCAATCAACGCCGGAGCCCTGGCCGAGTCGGTGGTAGAAAGCGAGCTGTTCGGTCACGAACCCGGCGCGTTTACCGGCGCGCAAAAGCGTCGCATCGGCAAGTTCGAATTCGCCAACGGCGGCACGTTGTTCCTCGATGAAATCGAAAGCATGAGCCTGGACGTGCAGGTGAAATTGCTGCGCTTGCTGCAAGAGCGGGTCGTCGAACGCCTAGGCGGCAATCAGTTGATCCCGCTGGACATCCGCATCATCGCCGCGACCAAGGAAGACCTGCGGCAATCCGCCGATCAGGGGCGCTTCCGTGCCGACCTGTATTACCGCCTGAACGTCGCGCCGTTGCGCATTCCGCCACTGCGCGAACGGGGCGAAGATGCGCTGGTGCTGTTCCAGCATTTCGCCGACGAAGCCAGCGCCCGCCACGGCTTGCCGCCCCATGAATTGCAACCGGGGCAACGGGCGCTGCTGCTGCGTCACCGCTGGCCAGGTAACGTGCGGGAACTGCAGAACGCCGCCGAGCGCTTTGCCCTGGGCCTGGAGCTGGCACTGGACAACAGCGCGCCGGATGGCGGTGTCGGCACCACGATTGAAGTGGTCAGCGGCGGCCTGAGCGAGCAAGTCGAGAACTTCGAGAAGAGTCTGATTGCCGCCGAACTGGCACGCTCGCACAGCTCCGTGCGCAGCCTCGCCGAAGCGCTCGGCATTCCGCGCAAAACCCTGCACGACAAGCTGCGCAAGCATGGCCTGAACTTCGCCGATGGCGGCACCAGCAGCCATACCGACGACCTCGATTGAGCTACCGTAAAATCATCCTCATCAAACAAAAGGCCCGCGAATGAACCGCGACAGTCGTCACCTGGAATCGATCCTCTATCGCGACATCCCCCTCACGCGGGACATGGGCCTCAAAGTGCTCGACTGGCATGACCAACAACTGCGCCTGCATCTGCCGCTTGCGCCCAACGTCAATCACAAGAGCACCATGTTCGGTGGCAGCCTGTATTGCGGCGCGGTGCTGGCCGGCTGGGGCTGGCTGCATTTGCGTTTACGTGAAGAAGGTATCGAAGACGGGCACATCGTGATTCAGGAAGGGCAGATCAACTACCCGCTGCCGGTCACCATGGACGCGACGGCGATCTGTCAGGCACCGAACCCGGCAGTGTGGAGGAAGTTCCTGGCGATGTATCGACGCTATGGGCGGGCGCGGTTGACGCTGCATTCGCGGATCGTGAATGCCGGGAGTGAAGAGGATGCGGTGAGGTTTACCGGGCAATACGTCCTTCACCGGTAAAGCAAACGATCTTAAAAGATCGCGGCCTCGTTGCACTCGACAGCTCCTACAGAGAAGCGCGCCCCC